>JBEHWP010000174.1:0-9818 GCA_040217665.1 Vulcanimicrobiota bacterium | reverse complement strand
AGTGTTTTTTTTAGGAATTTTTTTTATCTTCCTGTCAAGTCCTCTTTTATTACAACAATTTTTATGCTTTTTTTAAATTTTACATCTTTATACTCTTATTATTACTGCTTTCTTTAAAACCAGCTAATTTTTTACACTACCCAAAGAAACCGGGCATCCCTGTAACAACTGAATTCAGTTTCAACGGACTCACTGGACAGATGAAAGAGAAAGCTTTCATTATTAATAAATCGAGTGATGTAATTGGAGTTTCATATTACCCTATTTCTGAAGATTTCAATGTTAAGGAGCCATCTGTCGTAACAGATGATTTCGATACTATTGTTGAACTATATCCCGGTAAACCCATCATTTTCTATCAGCTCGGTTATCCGTCGAGCAGATATATCAAAAGTTCCGAAGAGAAACAGGCCCTGTTTATTTCCGGGGTATTTCGTGCGTGGGATAAACACCCGGGAAAAATCAACATGATTGATTTTACCTGGCTCCATGACAGGTCTCCTCAAAGTGTTAAAGAGATGTCAGGGTTCTATGGTATTTCCTTAAGAGGATTTACGGAATTTCTTGGCACTCTTGGGCTGAGAACATATGATGGCAGGGATAAACCTGCCTATGAGAGGTTAAAAGAAGAAACAAAGGCAAGAGGATGGTAGTGAAGGATAAAAAATCATAAATAAATTTGACTTAATAAATAGTTTGAACTAAAATAAGTTTAATTCATATAGCCGGGAGGATAACATATGCTCTATTTAACTGACCTGCTCAATAAACCTGTAGAAGATATAAACGGAAAAATCGAAGGTAACCTTCATGATCTGATTGCTACTTTTCGTCCCGAAATGCCTCATCCCGAAATTGTTGCCCTGGTTCTGAAAAACTCCGAAGAACTTCTCATACCTTTTTACTGTGTGGAAGATATGAACAGTACATCAATTTCCCTGAAAGGGTTTATAAAGGATGTAATTCCCTACAGGGTCGGAGAAAAGGATCTTTACCTGTCAGGAGATGTGCTTGACAGGCAGATTATAGATATAAACGGCGTAAAACTGGAATGTGTTAATAATCTGGAATTAATGCAGGTAAATGAAAAATTTTATGTTGCCAATGTAGATATGGGGGAAGTAGGTCTCCTGAGGCGTCTCGGCATAAGAAAGGTAACGCAGAAGCTTGCCGGTTATTTCGGTAAAGAGTTTAATCCGGGAACTATTGCCTGGCATGATGTGGAATTACTCCCGGGAAATGAATTTATGATGCTCAAAGTTCCCGGTAACAAGATTACCGAGCTCCATCCTGCCGATCTGGCAGAAATAATAAGTGATCTGAGCCGCGCCGAAAGTAAAAAACTGCTGGAATCACTTGATGTAAAAACTGTGGCAGATACTCTCGAAGAGGTGGAAATAGAATTTCAGGCCACACTGGTAGAAACCATGCCTGATGAAAGAGTGGCAGACGTGCTTGAAGAAATGGCGCCTGATGATGCGGCGGATCTGCTGGCAGAACTGCCGGAAGACAGAAGCAAAGAATTACTTAAACTGATGGAAGTAGAAGAAGCAGCAGATGTACGTAAATTGCTGACCTATCATGAAGATACGGCAGGAGGTATTATGACAACGGAATTTGTGGCAGTGCCTCCCGATGTTACCGCAGAAAAAGCCATATCTTTACTCAGAGAAGCATGGCAGGAAGCAGAAACAATATTTTATGTTTATGTAACAGATAAAAAAGGAAAACTGGAAGGTGTATTTTCCCTCAAGGATCTTATACTGGCACAGCCGGGAACTCATGTATCGGATTTTATGCACAGACGCATCGTAAGTGTTAATCTGACAGAAAGTCAGGACAAAGTTGCCCAGGTTGTTGCAAAATACAATCTCCTTGCCGTGCCTGTCATAGACAACAACAGAAAGCTTCACGGTATTGTTACTGCCGACGATGCCCTGGATAAAATCATACCTACGTCATGGAAAAAGCGCCTGCCCCGTATGTATCAATGAAAATCTTCCCTTTATAAGCTGTTATGAAAAAAGAATACTCTTTTTTACTCTTGATGGCCGGAGAGTTACCGGATGGCCCGGGGAGAATGACGATATATGGAATTCAGCTCCCGGAAACCTGGAAGGATTTTATTGCACATTGATTGTAACAGGAAGGCTCAAAGCAGTAAACTAATCTCGTAATGCGTAATGCGTGATGCGTGATGCGCATGGATTAAACCCGTAACGCGTTACGGGCAATGGGAAATACACTAAAATCATTACACTTTTCTCAAATTATTTGTAAACAAATCCTTTATATTACTGTAATCCTCTCCTGATGAACGGGAAAAAATCACATTTTTAAGATATTTACCTGCCATGTGCGATACTTCCTCAACCTCATGGTAATCAGGTTCACGGAAAGGCAATCCGTTTACTTTCATATAACCTATAACACGATAGGGAATATTTTCATCTACAGTGGCAATAAATCTGGCGATTTTTTCTATTTCTTCTTTTTCAATAAGTCCCGGAATATAAACAGAGGAAGAAGACACTTCTATACCTGATTTACCGGCCATTTTGAAGTTCTCAAGACACTGACTGACAGATTTGCCTGTATATTTTTTATGTAACTCTTCCGTAACTGCTTTTATTGACATCGATATATGGGTTATGCCCTCCATAGACGGCATTATATACCCGTTTGTATTGAGTCTTATCTTACACCCGAATTTACCGGAAAGAACTGCCGGCAGTTGATTGAATTCCTGATTTTCTGCAGGATCTCCGCTTAATATATAAATGTTTTCCGGTTTAACAGGTTCTAATATATCGATTACTTCCTTTATATTCACTAATTTTAATTTCCTGAAATTTACCTTTCCGTATATCTGCTTCCAGTAACAGCACATACATTTGAAATTACACCCGATAAAATATAAAGAACAGGATTTTATAGCGGGATTATAGGTTATACGATGGATATTCATACTGTAATCCTCCTTCATTTTTATCTACTGACCCGAGCAGAAGCATTTAATAAACGTTTTCCTCCCGTCACGCGTCACGCGTTACGCGTCAAGAGAGCATATATATCATTTATGTTTACCTCAGTATATACCATGTCATGGAATCGGCATGGGGTCTGACTTTTTGAAAATTTACATTCTTTACATAATTATGCCATACATAAATTACCACGGGAGAACGGAAAAAAATGCATGGCTGCTCGTGATTGATAATTTCATGAAATTTATGACACAGTTCTATCTGTTTTTCCTTATCAAAAGTAACCATGAGTTCTTCAATGATTTTATCCGCTTCCCTGTTACGAAAACCGATTTTATTTGAACTTTTTATCATGGCCTGCGAAGAATGCCACGTTTCATAAAGGTCCGGCTCCCATTTTATTGTACAGTTACCCGTAAAAGCATCAAAGTCTCTGTCATCTATTTTTTTCTGCATAATCGAACGGTCGAGTTTCTGTAGATTCATTTTTATTCCAATCTTCAGAAGATTTTCCCTGTATATATCTGCTGTGGCAATCCATTCCGGGTTTCTTCCGAAGAGAAGCAGGGTAAATTCAAATTTTCTCAATAGTCCGTCCACTTCTTTTTCCAGAATACCGTCACTGTTTTTATCTTTCCATCCTGCTTCTGAGAGAAGTTTTTTTGCTTTGTTCAGATCAAATTCAAAAGGCTTTACTGTCTGATCATAATAAGGGCTGTCCGTATAAAAAGGACCACTTATTAATTTTCCGAGACCGAGAAAGACATTTTCGAGTATTTCCTTACCATTAAAGGCATAAGACATGGCACAACGAACTTTTTTGTCGGAAAATAGAGACCTATTCATATTCCATCCTATATAGGAATAAGAATAATATAAAAATTTATGATAATTAATCTGGCCGTTTTTAAATGGCGAGCCATCTTTCCCATGAAGTATATCTTCCCTGTACTGTGCAGGTGTAATAACAACAAAATCAAGTTCCCTGTTCTTTAATTTACGAATATGATTCAGAGGATCTTCATATATAAGCCAGTTTATTTCTTTAATAGCAGGCTTTTCTCCGAAGTAATCTTCATTTCTTTTTAACTTTATCATTGCTCCCGGTTCATAAGAAATAAATTCATAGGGGCCGCATCCGATGAATTTTCTGTTATACCAGTGGCGGTTGAAATTTAATCCCAGAGTTTCTTCCGGGAATGCTTTGCCATGTTCATCAAAACCATATATAAATTTCGGCACAGGAGTAAAACTCAGGGTACTGCTCAAATTATTGAAGAGTTTCTTTTTCCACTTAAATATTACGGTATAATCATCTATAATCTCACATGAGGAAAAATATTGAAAATTATTACCTGCTGTTTCTACGGCAGGATTCAGAATGAGATCAACAGTAAATTTAACATCCTGTGCCGTGACATAATGTTCTCCTTTAAGCCAGTTATATTCAGGTTTAGAACGGTTAACAGAAGGTTTTTGCCATTTGACTCCTTTTCTCAGATGAATAATATATGCTTTATAATCATCTGTAATTTCCACCCTTTCGGCCAGAGCCGGTTTCCAGAGAGAAGGGTCATCTCTATGCCTCCAGGCAAAAGGAAGGAGACAGTAATGGTGAACAGAGTCATACACATCCGGAACGTTTACGGTAAGGGGATTAAGATCCTTCGGATCGGGGCCGAAATATCTTGTAATGGTGCCGTCAGTTTTTACTTTTTCAGGAGTAACGGTAAAATCTTTTTCTTCGACAAGATAATTTTTTACATCTTCTGTACAGCTTTCGCCGGAAGAGTTAAAGAATTCCTTTGTTTTTTCTACAAGTCCTGCTACTTCACCGGTTGTATCCAGAACAAGGTTTAATTTTCCGTCATTTACTATAAAGGCTTTTTCTATATTATCTATCTTCAGAATATTTACCACTGATAACATAAATAATAATAGAATGAAACTTATCTTTATTATGTCTGTAGTGAAATTATTTCTATTCATATATTCTTTGCCGCATAATATTATTAATTTTAAAATTATGATACTTTAAGTGTTACTTTTTTATAAAATTATAATACCAGAGACAGGAATATACAAGAAATTTTTTCAACGAAAGTCCGGGGAAGGCTCTATCTATATATCTCACCGGGGTGAGCATAAATATACATATAAGTTCTCGTAACGCGTGACGGGAGCAAGTCCTTTATTACATGCTTATGGTCAGGTCAATAAATCTGATTGACAGAGAAAAAATCAAGAAAAAAGCAGATTTAAACAATAATGAGCCGGATTATTTCCATATGATATTTTATTAATCCGGCTCATCCCGGTAAAAAATCCGGCTTCTAATTGGAAAACTTCATTACTGTGGCAAAAGCGCAATTTAGATCTACATAGCACACATAAGGTATTTCATTGGATACAGACAGAGAGACATAACCTGCTGCCTCTGGCGAAAAGCCTGCATTGCCTACAGTCACCCAGTTTGTTCCGTACGAGTGACGCGTGACGCGTGACGCGTGACGCGTAACAGGTTTATACACCTATCACTTATAAACTATACATATTACATTTTATCAGAAAAAAAAAAATCAATTTATATAAAACAAAATTTTACCGGTAAAGCCGTAATTTTGCCTGTAGAAGAATCTATTGAAAATAAAAAAACATCGTGATATGATGGTATCAGAGGGGATAATTATGGAATATATAGAAAAAATGCTGTAGATTATGACCAGTTCTGTAAAAGACTTATAGAGATCTTCTTTAAATCTTCTTTAAAGATTTATTGTCAGGTCAGTAATATGAAGTCCTGCTGGCTGTAGTCGGAAGTGTTATTTTTCACTCTTTACCGGGCCTTTCTCTCTTGCAAGAAATGTTAATGTAATATATACTGGTATGAGATAGAGTATTTTATGAGGTGATATAAACATGTCTCTTGTAGCAACTGGATATGAGCATATAGTTATAGGAGATGATATGGTACCTATGATTTCGGGAACTACGACAAAAGTTGTAGAACTGGTCATGGAACATATAGCATATGGATGGAGTCCGGAAGAAATACACCTGCAGCATCCTTATCTGAGTCTGGGGAAAATATATTCTGCTCTTGGATATTACTGGGACCATGTAGAACAGTTAAATCAGGATATAGAACAGAGAATGCAGATGGCAGATAAGATACAGCAGGAAATGAAGCCATCTATATTGAAGCAGCGACTGAAGGCCAGAGGTTTGAAATGATAAATCTGCATATGGATGTTCATATTCCAAAGGCTATTACTACCGGGTTAAGGATTCGTGGTGTAGATGTCATCACTGCTCAGGAAGATAATGCTGCCACTTTGCCTGACCCTTCTTTACTGAACAGGACTACAGAATTGCAGAGAGTTTTATTTACTTTTGATGATGATTTATTACGTGAGGCTCAAAGGCGTCAGTCTGAGGGGCTTCCCTTTGCCGGAGTGATTTATACCCGGTTCTTAAAGGTTTCAATCGGCGAGTGTGTTTCAAACCTTGAGTTAATTGCTAAATCAGGGGAACCTGAAGACATGCTTAATTCTGTAGAATTCCTGCCTCTATAGAATGTCAGAGATACTCCTTACAGGAGAGAGGGGCCGGTTAGAAATGGCCAGAGAACTTATGAAACCTGGTTTAACCATAGAACAACTGGCATATATAACAAAACGTCCCCTGGAAGAACTGAAGAAAGATTTAGATATAAAAATAGATTTAAATCTGATTGCCATAGAAAAAAGCAAGAAAGAACCAGATTTAAACAGTAATGAACCGGATTATTTCAACAAATACTTTATTAATCCGGCTCATCGCTCTGCAGAAAATTCAAATGCTAATTAGAAAATTTCATTACTGAGGCCTTATAATCATGTGTCATATCTGTATAGACCACATAAGGTGTTCCATTGGATAAATACAGGAAGGGGGAAGTCCCTTTCCCTTCTAAAAAGCTACCAACAGCACCCCAGCTTGTTCCATTACACATCATCACAGCAAGCGGATTTTCAACTGACAAATCCACATAAGCCACATAAGGCGTTCCATTGTATACATACAGGGAGGGGAACCTTCCTGCTCCTCCCGAAAATCCTTCAGTACCTACATGCATCCAGTTTATTCCATTATACGTCATAACTCTAACGTAAGCCCACTCATATTCTTCGCCCCCGATCCACTCAGTTATAAGATCACTATAGGCCACATAAGGTTTTCCATTGTATACCTTCAGGGATATATACCCGGCCATTGATGCCGAAAATCCGGCATTACCCACATTCGTCCAGTCTGTACCATCAAATCTCATTACTGTGGCCTTCCCGTCCTTTGCTCCATCCATATAAGCCACATAAGGAATTCCATTGTATACATAGAGGGATGTATCGCTGGCACTTCCTGCCGAAAATCCGGCAGTGCCTACATTCGTCCAGCCTGTTCCATTATACATCATTACTGTGGCCCTGTTTCCATTTCCCTCATCCCTGTAAGCCACATAAGGTGTTCCATCATATACATCCAAGGAAGAATTAAATACTGTTCCTGCCGAAAATCCGGCATTACCCACATATTTCCATGAAGGTGTGGGGGTATTTGTAGGTGTATTCGTAGGCCCTCCCGGCGTATTCGTCGCTGTCGGAGTATTTGTCGAACCTCCCGGCGTATTCGTTGCTTTCGGAGTATTTGTAGGGCATCCAGGTGTATTTGTCGCAGTCGGAGTATTTGTCACAGCAGGTGTTACAGTCGGTGTTGCAGTAGGGTCAATCGTTCCTGCCGTAACATTTACAGTAATTGTTCCTTCTGTAACTGTTATATTTACCGCCCCTATCGGGCTTCCGGGAGATGAATTATGCTCTCCCTCGGAACGCCAGATCTCTATCCTGTAACTTCCGGGAGGAATATTCTTGAAGAGATAATTTCCAACGTTATCTGCAAGAGTAGAAAGAGAAGCGGATAATCCCAGATTTACACATACTACAAAGGCATTCGGTATGGGAGTTCCGTTTATTTCAAGAGCCTGACCTTTTATATTTACAAGACTTGGAATCTGTGTCTGAGTGGCTGTGGGAGGTACAAAAATCTGACCTGTTCCTCCGCTGCCGCACCCTGATATGATTATTCCCGATATGATACTCAGTAAGATGATTGCTATGAGAAGGTTTTTTGACATTTTACATACATCCCTTTCTGGTTTATATTAATTCATTCGTAACGGGTAACATGTGACGCGTAACGGATTTAAAGACCTGTCCAGGCATCACCTGTCACAAAGCCGTTATATTCTATATGATAAATGTAAAAATATATACAGATTACATTTTATCAGAAAAAAAAAAATCAATTAATACAAAACAAAATTTTACCGGTAAAGCCTAAAAGTATGTTTTTTTATAATAATATATTGATTTATTAAGACATATAGAGTAATATTATATATAGAATTACATATATAGGATTTAATTTATATAAAGGTGGGTTGTATATGAAAAGTTATACTGCCAGACAGATTTGTAATATTGTTGGAATTACATACAAACAATTAGATTACTGGGACAAGAAAAAACTACTTTCACCAAGTATAGCAAAAGCGAAAGGCTCCGGAAGTATTAGATTATATTCACTTATCGACATCAGGGAAATAAAAGTAATAAAAGAACTCAAGCAAATGGGGATAAGTTTACAGAAAATACGAACCTGTTTGTGTACCTTGAAAGAGTTTTTCCCGGAATTAAAGTATCCTTTAGTAGAAAAGCAGCCTTTTACCGATGGTAATACTGTGTACATTTTCACCGAAAACCCTGAGATTAATATTGACATACTTCTGAAAAAAGGTCAGCTTGTATTTTTTGTACCATTAAGGCCATGGATGGAACAAATAAAAGAGCTTATCAAAGAATTTGATAAAAAGAGAAAAAAAGAAGAGGAAGAACAGGAAAAATTTTATCAATGGGCAGAAAATCTGGCAAAGAAAAAAAGGCTTACTCCTATGAGTCCGGAAGAGATAGCTCTCCTGATAAAGCAGGATAAGGTTCAGGTAATAACGTAAGTGATCAAGGTAGTTTTCGATACAAATATTTTTATCTCAGGAATTTTTTTTGGAGGTAAATCCAGAGAGGGTCTGGAACTGCCCAGAACAGGAAAATTTAAACTGTTTTCTTCCAAAGAAATTATTAATGAATTAAAAGATGTACTATCAAAAAGATTCGACATCTCAGACCATGACATAGATAAAATTATAAAAAATATAAAAAAATATACTGTTTTAATAGATTCTCCTTCAAAAGTTGATATAGTCAGAGATCCGAAAGACAATAAAATTTTAGATTGTGCTATAGCTTCAATGTCCCGTTATTTAGTTACAGGAGATAATGATCTGCTGGTAATAAGAAAACATAAACAGATTGAAATTATGACTATCAATGATTTCCTTGAGAAGAAACCATGGAGTTAAATTATGAGGAGGTGGCACATATGCTTACTACATGGCAGGAAGACTTCTTAAAAGAAGGTATGGAAAAGGGCATGAAAAAAGGCATGGAAAAAGCAAAACTTGATTCTGCAAAAAAAATGCTGGAAGATAAAATTGATATAAATCTAATCGCTAAATATACAGGCCTTATGATTAAAGAAATTCAGGAATTAATGAAAAGCGACAGGGATTAATGGGATTGGAAAGGATAACAGGATTTTTTTGTCAGTGAGATTCCACATATGACGGAATTACTACAAATCCTGCTATACTTTCATCTTTCATAATCACGATATGAAGATAAATTTAACTCTGATTGACAGAGAAAAAATCAAAAAAGAACCGGATTTAAACAGTAA
>JBEHWP010000173.1:0-9818 GCA_040217665.1 Vulcanimicrobiota bacterium | reverse complement strand
TACCGTTCCAGATAAGTTCATACCCATTTATAAAACCTGTCCCTGTCCGGACTCTTCCGGAAAAGATATGATCCTGTTGTGTGGCAAACTGGTTTTGCAGACTGTTAATATTTTGCGTCTATATAATTTACAACTCTCTTTTAATACGGCATATCTTTTCCTCCAGAGCCCGGCCAGGGACAGGAGCGTGTTCCATATTTTTTGGGTACCAATTTACCTGTTGCGGTAATAAGTAAGGAATCCTGTCCGCGTATCATAGTAGACCAGGAAAAAATTTTAGCAATTAAACCTCTTAATTGACAAAATTAAAGAAAAATACAGAAAAATATAGAAAATTAAAGAAAAAACATTCTAATTCTTTCTAAATGAGCTTGATTTTCCATCGGACATATTTTAAAATACTTTTTACTTAGCAATCAAACAATTAGACTGCCAAAAATTAAAGGAGGTTTGAATTATGAATTTACTACCATTAGGAGATCGATTAATAGTAGAACCAAAAACTCACGAAGAAAAGACTGCAAGCGGATTATATCTGCCTGATACTGCTAAGGAGAAACCACAGGAAGGTAAAGTCCTCGCCGCAGGCGAAGGAAAACTCACTGAAGAAGGTAAGAAACTCCCGATGCAGGTAAAAGTCGGAGATTCTATTATATATGGTAAATATTCCGGAACAGAAGTAAAGATAGATGGTAAAGAATATCTTATACTCAGTGAAAAAGACGTACTGGCTATAATTAAATAAATTTATTATTTTGAAGGAGGATTAATATTATGGCTGCAAAACAAATAGTATATGATGAAAAAGCAAGAAGAGCTTTAGAACGCGGAGCAAATGCTCTGGCAGACGCTGTTAAAATTACCCTTGGTCCCCGCGGACGCAATGTGGTAGTGGACAAGAAATTCGGTTCCCCCGTAATAACAAAAGATGGTGTTACAGTGGCAAAAGAGATAGAATTGGAAGATCCCTTTGAAAATATGGGAGCACAGCTTGTAAAAGAAGTAGCTTCCCAGACCAACGATGTCGCCGGTGACGGCACAACTACAGCGACAGTTCTTGCCCAGGCTATGATAAGAGAAGGCATGAAAAACGTAGCAGCAGGAGCAAACCCGATGGGTTTAAAGAAAGGTATAGATAAAGCTGTAGAAGTAGTTGTAGAAGAAATAAAGAAACTCTCCGTAAATGTAGAGACAAGAGAAAAAATAGCCCAGGTTGCATCAATTGCTGCCAATAACGATAGTTCCATCGGAAATATCATAGCAGATGCAATGGAAGCTGTAGGTAAAGACGGAGTCATTACAGTAGAAGAATCCAAAACAATGAGAACAAGCCTTGAACAGGTAGAAGGTATGCAGTTCGACAAAGGTTATATTTCTCCTTATATGGTAACAGATCCTGAAAACATGGAAGCCATTCTTGAAGAGCCATACATTCTGATATGTGAAAAGAAGATATCCGCTATAAACGATCTTCTTCCCATACTCGAACTCATTGTTCAGCACAACAAACCACTTCTTATAATAAGTGAAGACGTTGAAGGTGAAGCCCTTGCAACAATGATAGTCAACAAACTCAGAGGCACCCTGACCTGTGTAGCAGTAAAAGCCCCCGGATTTGGCGACAGAAGAAAAGAAATGCTGAAAGATATAGCCATACTCACAAAGGGTCAGGTAGTATCTGAAGAACTCGGTCTGAAACTGGAAAATACAAAACTGGAAATGCTCGGCCAGGCCACAAGAGTTAAAGTTTCCAAAGAAAATACCACAATAATCGAAGGCAAAGGCGAGCCGGAACAGATTAAAGCCAGAATCGACCAGATAAAGAGAGCAATAAAAGAATCAGATTCTGATTTCGACAGAGAAAAACTCCAGGAGAGACTTGCAAAATTGGCAGGCGGAGTAGCAGTCATAAAAGTTGGCGCAGCTACCGAAACAGAACTGAAAGAGAAAAAACACAGAATGGAAGATGCCCTCTCTGCTACCAGAGCAGCAGTGGAAGAAGGCGTTGTAGCAGGCGGCGGAACAGTTCTCATCAACTGTCTCCCTGCTCTTGAAAAGATTGAAAAACCGACGGATTTAAATAAAGAAGAATCTCATGAATTTGAAGTAGGTATAAATATCGTAAAGAAAGCTTTAGAAGAACCTACAAGACAGATTGCAATAAATGCCGGAGAAGAAGGTTCTGTAATAGTTCAGAAAGTAAAAGCCATTCATGCAGAAAACGGTAAGGTAGGACATGGCTATGATGCACAGAAAGGTGATTATACCAGTATGTTCGAAAGAGGTATAATCGATCCTGCAAAAGTTACACGTTCAGCTCTCCAGAATGCATCAAGTATTGCTTCTATGTTACTTACCACAGAAACTCTTATCACCGATGTTCCTGAGAAGGAAAAAGGCGGTATGCCCGGCGGTATGCCTCCCGGTGGTATGCCCGGCGGAATGGGCGGAATGTATTAATTCTTTTTTAAAAAAAACAGGCCTCACGGCCTGTTTTTTTTATTACTATAATTTTATTTGCTATTCACAGTGTTAGATGATATAATTTTCACATCAATATTTATTTGTACCTATCTTTGAGAAGGGAGTATATGCCTTTATAGCATAAGTACTTATGGAATTAGAAATATTTATTGATAAAAAAGGAGACAGTTTTAAACAGGATTTTACTGAAGATTTTGAGCTTGAATGCCCTTTCTGCTTTATAATAAATAAATATATAATAAGCAAACCCGGTGATTTATACTGTAAAAATTGCAAAGAAATTTTAGTCTCTTTAGTGGATAGAAGTATCATCTTAAAAGCAGAAAATAAAAAAGAAGAGAAGAAAAAAGAAAAACCGGTTCATGAATTAATAGATATTCTCCTTAACGGAGAATTCCCCAATGACAGGAAAGAAGCAGCTGTAGAACTCGGAGAAACAGGTGATATGGCCTGTGTACAGAGCCTTATTCAGGCCAGCATGAGAGACAGTAAAAAATATGTTCGCGATGCTGCTCTGAAAGCTTTAAGTCGTCTTAAAGAAGTACAGGAAGAAAAAGAAAAAGCAAAAGATATAAA
The DNA here is from genome assembly GCA_040217665.1 of Vulcanimicrobiota bacterium. GTDB lineage: Bacteria > Vulcanimicrobiota > SpSt-956 > SpSt-956 > JAKJGF01 > CALARM01. The sequence goes on along the minus strand of JBEHWP010000173.1, from coordinate 6,758 downwards.
ACAATTCTTTAAAGATGTAAAAAGCGAAGAACCGGAAGAAGATATTCAGGACACAGGAGAGAGTCTCCTGAATAAGCTGCTCTCAGCTTCAGATATGGAACGAATTTCACTGGTCAAACAATATAAAGATAATTTTGACAATGATTTCTTTATATTTCTTGAAGAAGAAAAACACAGATCTATTACACAGGGGAATCAGAAAAGATCAAATAATCTCGCCTATATTTCTCAAATACTTGAAAATCTGCATATAAAGCCACAGAAAGACATTCCACAGGAAGATATCCTGGAGAAAGAAGTGACCCAGGAAGGCATTCCACAGCCGAAAGTTATTGAAGACTATATGGAACCTGAAACAGAACAGAAGGATGAATTCTTAGAACAACTGGCTTCATCTTCAAACATGGAACTTATCATGCTTGTAAAAAATAATAAAGATAAACTGAATAACGAATTTTTCAGCATGGTAGACAGAGAAATAGACAAAGCTATGGCAACGGGTAACAGAGAAAGAGTGGATACATTGAGCTACATATCTCAAATTCTGGATAATCTCAGGGTAAAACATACAGCCGAAATATATGAAAAAACACCGGAAATCTACGGAACTGATATGGAAGTTACAGACTTGCAGGAGGAATTTATCGAAGAAAGTCCCCCTGTTTATCCGCAGGAAGATATAGAACTTTTAGAGCAACTGACTTCATCTTCAGACCTGGAACTTATTATGCTTGTAAAAAAGAATAAAGACAAATTTACCGATCAATTCTTCAATATGCTCGATGAAGAAAAAAAGATGGCTCTTTCAGGTAACAATCAGGAAAGAGTTGACAGTTTAAGTTATATATTGCAAATACTTGATAATCTCAATGTAAGGCCTGCGCCGGTAATACCGGAACAACAGGCTCAGGAAATTATACCTTCTACAGATACAGCTATTCAGGAAGAAAAAATCCCTTCTCATGTTGAATCATCTTCCCCGATCGAGGCTGTTGATGAGGAACAACAACTTAAAATACTGGAAAAATTAATTTTATCGTCAGGTCTGGAACTTGTAGGTATTGCAAGGGCATTCAAGAAAAAAATCAATCTGTATTTCTTCACTATTCTGGAAGAAGAAATACAGATTGCCCAGTATGACGGAAATCAGGATCTGCTGGATAAATTATTGCATATAGCTCAAATTCTGGAAGATCTGGAAATACGTCAGGAACTCCAGGATAAAATGGAAATAGAAACAAAACCAGTGCCAGAATTAAAAGAAGAAAAAACTTTTATAGAAGAACCTTCTCAGGAGGAAGATGAAATCAGTATTGAAGAACCGCCGGAAGAACCTCCTCCGGAGGAAGATGAAATCAGCATTGAAGAACCGCCGGAAGAACCTCCTCTGGAGGAAGAAATTAAGCCCGGTAAACTATCAACAAAGAAATTATCTCTCTCAGAGGTTGGAATTTTTGATGAAGAGGAAGAAAATCTACGGAAAGAGAAAGACCCTGTAAAAATATCCGAAGAAATCGTGAGAGGTTCAAGAAAACTTTCAACAAAGAAATTGTCTTTAGAGGAATTAGGTATTTCGGATGACGAACCGGTGAAAGAAAGAATTCCGGTAACGGAACAGAGTCAGGGAGAAGTAGACAGACTTCTGAATATTTTAAATAACGGTTCGTCCCTTGAAGAGAGAAAAGATGCCATTACAAGTCTTTCTCTTATGTCAGACAGCCGTATTTCCCCTGCAGTGAGCAGAATTCTTCTGGAAGATCCTGTCGCAGAGATGAGAATTCTTGCGGCAGAAACACTTGTAGCCATAAAGGCCAGAGATTCTGCAGACTGGCTTTTACGTTCAATTAAAGAAGAAAAAAACGCTGATGTTCGCAAAAAATCTGCCTGGGCATACAGTAAAATAAAATACAGCAAGTGAGTTTATGATATGAACATAGATAAGATAAAGAAAATAAGGTTTGAAAACAGAAAGATGACAGTTTATGAATCCCTCCGGGAAGAGGGAATGGCGATTAATTATGGCGATATATCTGTTCTAAGAGAAAAAGTAATCAAGTTTATAACGTCTTTCGTGAATTTATATAGTTCTTATTTTTGCACCTATTGCTCTCAATGCGGTAATTGCTGCAGAAGAGAAGATATACTTGTAACAGGGAATGACCTCTTTGAGCTTTCCACAGCGTCAGGTATGACAGAAAAAGAATTTCATAGAAAATACCTTGTTCCTGCCGGAACATGGTCAGAATACGATGGTTTTATTAAACTGGAAGATGGCAAATGTCCTTTCCTGGAACAAAAACCTGCCGGAAGATATAAATGTAAAATTTACAATGCCCGTCCCCGGTCATGCCGTTTATATCTGTCTGCATCTCCCCTCTGTATAAAGGATACCAATGATTTGATAGAAGAAATTACTTATCTGGACATAGTAAATGAAAAAATCTTCTTTCAGTTAAAATCAGGACAATTTTACAGAGATATTCCGATTATTGAGGAACTGAGGACGGCTTTTTCCGACCTGTTATCAACTATGGCTTCTATAAAGAATGAAGAAGCAAATAAAGTAAAGACTGCCCTGGGGAAATTAAAAGAGATCATTCAGGATGTAGAAGAAGGGAAAATTTCTTACGATTATTTTATGAAAAATGTCCATACATTGAAAGAAATGCTCACTACTATCTGGAATCAGAGAATATCTTATTCAGGTGAACTGGAAGAATTGTGGACAAGAATTTCAAGAATAGAACTGGAAAATCTTAATAGGAATGAAATATTATCCGGTGCTCACGAAAAAACTGAAGATATAGCAGAGAGATATGATTTATTCTCTGTTGATAATTTCTCTCTCAAATCCATTATGTTCTGTCCTCTAACTATGAATTTAATCTATAAGGTAGATGACATAGAATATAATTACTCTATAAATTATTCTGCAGATAAATCACTGGGAGAACATGTAAAAGATTTTACAAAAAGATTATATTTAGTTATAAGAGAAAATTTCCCCAGAATAATGGATAATTTTATTCCCAGATGCTATATGTGCGGTGATTGTTGCACCATATTTATTGTTGAAATAGAACCTTCTGACGTAAGAAGACTGGCAGATGAACTGAATATGACAGAAACAAAATTCAGAGAAACCTGTACAGGCCCTCCCCGCTATAGCTGGAATCCCGGCAGTGTTACTATGAAAAAATCTCTGGATGAAGAAACTAATAAACACAGATGTATCTTTCTGAAAAAAGGTGATCTTGACCTTTATTATTGTTCGGTTCATGCCTTCAAACCTGATCTTTGCAGGGAATATAAATCAGGAAAACCTCAATGTTACAGACATATTAACGATGATCTTTACTACAGATTATTGTCCAATATACAGAATATCAATCTTGATATAGAAAAAGTAAGTGTAGATACTCCTTATAGTTTTTTTAAGATAGAAAGACCTGTACAGATAAACTGGCATGAGCACAGAGAACTTGAAGACAATGTTGAAATCCTGTTGAAATATTTGAGACAGCTACTGATTACCAAATATTTTCCCCGTAAAGAAACTCTGGAAAACGTATAAAAAGGATTTTTTTGATGGATAATATGGAGAATAAAGAAAAAAAAAGTAAAGTAGAAAAAGTGTACTTCGGTGGTCAGTGGGAAAAAGAACAGGATGGATCTGTATGGGTGTTTTTTGATAAAGGGGACGATTCGCCGGAAGCTATAGAGGAAAAAGAAGAAAAAACACCTGTATCTGAGACAGAGCCACCAGAATCACCTCCATCACAGGATAACAAAGAAGTTATTTCAATAACAAATATAGGTCTTTCTACAATGGATCCCCGTTATGTAAGATCTTTACAAAAAATTGAACTTCAACAGGAAATAAGGCTACAGGAAAAAACAGAACTTCAACAGGAAACGAAAGAGCAGAAAAAAACAGAACTTCAAACAGAAATTACCGTAAAACCTTCTGTGGTAGAGAAAGAAGCGAAGTTAACCGGCCATAAGAAAGAATTACCCCCCTATGACCATGCCGCAAGAATTGCAGACATAATGCTTCAATCTAAAAAAAAGCAGGGAGAAGATATAAGAAAAAAAGAAAATTTAATGAAAATCAGAAGTGTAATCTATGATCTGAGTATCCAGGGTTTTTCATTCTTTTCCCTTATGTTTGACAGAGATAACTCTATAAGCAGTTCAAATTTCAAACAAATGGGAAAAATAATTCAGAATGACCCGGCTCTGTCGTTAAAGATAATTCAGATCGCCAATTCTCCTTATTACGGACTTTCACAGAAGATATTCAATGTAGTAAAAGCTCTGAATATGCTGGGTCTCGACAGGGCAAAACAGATAGTTGCCCAGGCATCGTCATCGACTCTGTTTCAGAAAATAAGAAAAAAAGAACTCTTCAAACAACTCTGGTACCACTCGCTCGGTACGGGAGTATTTGCAAAACTCCTTGCCAGAGAAAAGGGATTTTCTCAGGATGAAATGTTTATGCTCGGTATGATGCATGATATAGGTAAAGTAATTTTATATGTAAGTCTTCCGGAACAATACGAGGAAGTTGTTAAATCCGTAAAAGAAAATCCTGTACTCCTCATAGATGCTGAAAAGGAATTTTTCGGTATAGATCACTGTGAAGTAGGGAGAATGACTCTTGAGCAGTGGAAACTTCCTGAACAGATAATAAATGCTGCCCAGTTTCATCATGATCTGGAACCGGTTCAAAATCCTAATTGTCTGAAACAACTGGTCATTGTCCAGGCTGCGGACGTGCTCTGCAATCTATCCAGAATAGGACATATAGGAGCAAAAAGAACACAGTTATTTGATAAAAAGACGAAAGCTATTATGGGAAAAATTGAAAGCCAGAAGCTTACCGAAGAAGTAAAAGAAGAAATAAAGGATATAGAGAAGTTATTGCAATCTGGATGACATAATACGAAAAAACAGAAAAGGAAAATATTACATATGGCTGAAGAAGCTTTAAAAGAGAAAGTAGAAGGGTTCAGATTTATTGTAGATAAACTTCAGATAAGCGCTGTTTATAGAGAAAAAGAGAAAATATACCTTAACAATAAAGCAGAGAAAACGACAGGATACAAATCAGAAGAAATAAAAACTGTTCAAGAATGGTTTAAAAAACTCCACGGCAAGCACGCCACAGATATAAAAAAACTCTATGATTATGATAGAAGTCAGGGATTCCCAGAACCACGTAAAGTGGAAATACTCACAAAAACCGGAGAAACAAGGCTTATAGAATTCTTTGTATATGATGAACAGGAACATGCCATATGGATTATGCATGACATAACAGAAAAAACAAAGACAGAGAGAGCTCTTATAGAAAGTGAAAAAAAATTCAGAAGTTATATCGAAAATGCACCTGACGGCATATTCCTGGCCGATGAAAGAGGGAACTATATTCTTGTAAATGATGCAGCCTGCACTCTGACAGGCTTTACAAGGGAAGAACTATTACAGAAAAATATTAAAGATCTGGTATATTCTGACGATATTTCCCGTGGTATGGACCATTTCAGAACTGTTGTAGAACATGGCAAAGCATCCGGTGAAATTCGTTTTGTTACAAAATCAGGTCAGATAAAATACTTCATAGTAAAGGCAGTAAAGCTCGATGAGAAAAATTTTCTCGGTTTCACAGTAGATATAACAGAGAGAAAACTTATGGAGGAAAAACTCAAGTCTACTTATATAAAACTGGAGTCTCTCTGGAGTATTGCCTCGATGACAGATGCAGATATTAAAACAATTTCCGACCATATCCTTTCATCTATTACAAAAATGACAGGCAGTAAATACGGGTTTTACGGCTTTATCAATGAAGACGAGTCAGTAATGACCATTCATTCCTGGTCAGGTAATGCAATGAAAGATTGTTCTATAACGGATAAACCATCTCTTTTTCACGTTGAAGAAGCAGGCCTATGGGGTGAAGCCATAAGAAAGAGAAAACCTTTTATTCTGAACGATTATAATGAATACAGGGAAATAAAAAAAGGATTACCGGAAGGGCATGTAAAAATTACCAGAATACTTGTAGTTCCCTTCTTTTTTCAGGGGAAAATAACATCTGTAGCAGCAGTGGCAAACAGACATATGCCTTATACCCATGAAGATATAACCCAGATTACGTCATTTCTGAGCAGTATTCAGGCTATTGTTGAACACAAAAAATCAGAAGAATTCCTGTCTCTCATTGCCGATATACTTGATGAAGCACCGGGTTCCATTACTGTCCATGATTTTACAGGTTCATTCATTTATGCAAATCGCAAAACCTTTGAGATACACGGCTATAATAAAGAGGAATTCATGGCCCTCAGAGTGGAAGATATAGATGTACCTGAAAGTAAAGCCATGTTTGAAGAAAGAGTGGATAAAATAAACAGATACGGAGAAGCTTATTTCGACGTATGCCACATTCGGAAAAACGGAACACTCATTCCTCTTGCAATTTTTGCCAGAAAGATTACATGGAAAAATATTCCTGCCATACTGAGTATAGCTACTGACATTACAGAACGTAAAGCAGCAGAAGAAGAGAAGGAAAAGCTTCGTTCCCAGTTGCTTCAGGCTCAAAAAATGGAATCTATAGGACGGCTGGCAGGAGGAGTGGCACATGATTTCAACAACATGCTCGGTATAATACTGGGCTTTACAGAACTGGCTCTGGAAGATATAGAACCGGGACACAGTCTCTACGAATCGCTGCAAGGGATAGAAAAGGC
>JBEHWP010000172.1:0-9860 GCA_040217665.1 Vulcanimicrobiota bacterium | reverse complement strand
TTTACCGATGATACTGTAATGACTGTAGCTGTTGCAGATGCCATATTGTATAATATAGATTATGTCATTGTTTTTAAAGAATACGGAAGAAAATATCCCGATGCAGGTTACGGCAGTGGTTTTAAGAAATGGTTTATGTCTGATGATATGACAGGTTATGGCAGCTTCGGAAACGGTTCTGCCATGAGGGTAAGTCCTGTCGGATTTGCCTTTAATACGATTGAAGAGGTTTTAGAGGAAGCAAAAAAAAGTGCAGAAGTGTCACACAATCATCGTGAAGGTATAAAAGGAGCCCAGGCTGCGGCATCTGCTGTATTTTTTGCCAGGCAGGGAAGAAGTAAGAAGGAAATTAAGGATTATATTCAGGAATATTTTGGATATAATCTGGAAAGGACTTTAGATGACATAAGACCTCACTATAAATTCGACGTTACATGTCAGGGGTCTGTTCCGGAAGCCATTATAGCTTTTCTTGAATCTAGGGATTTCGAAGATGCCGTGAGAAAAGCTGTTTCTCTGGGGGGAGACAGCGATACTATTGCCTGTATCGCCGGAGCTATTGCCCAGGCTTTTTATAAAAAGATACCGGAAGAAATAATACATAATACGAGAAGGATCTTGAATATTGATTTTTTGAAAGTGATAGAGGAATTTAATGGAAGATTTGGGATTGATTATTGCCGGTGAGGTTATGATATTTGAATAATATTTTACCAATAAAAGAGTCTTTATGGGATGAAAATATTAATGAAACTGTCAGAAAGGCCTGTTTAATCCTTTTTGAGCCATGAACTTGAGTGATTGACTATTATCTGGAAGAATAAACATCAGAAAAATCTTTGCTTTATCACAGTTTAACTGTTATAATTTGATCAGAACAATCTCTGGGGGAGTGATTTAAATGACTCAAAAAGAAATTCTGCTGGAACTTAAAAACTTTACAAATGAAGAACGTTTAAAAATTATTGAAGATACTCTAAATATGATTAGAGAAGATATTCGCAGGGCGGACATAATAAAAAATCAGAAAGATAAAAAAAATAAATTAGCAGAAGCAGCCAGAGTAATGTTAAAAGATTATGCTACAGATAAGGAATTAACTGCATTTACTGCTCTTGATGGAGAAGATTTCTATGATTAGAGGTGAAGTCTGGCTTATCAATTTGGAGCCTACAATTCTATAAACAGAAAAAATTGAAGGAGAATAAAAATTATTTGTCCTGGTTGTAGCAGTGAAAATACTATCAAAAATTGTGATCAATGGGATAATAAAGACTATAGGAAAAATAAGACTCCTAAAATTAGTATTGAAGAGGCAATGAATAAATTTAATACTCAGGCGGAAGAATTATCCAAAGAAAATTTGACAATTAAGGCTTTTGTTATGAATACTGCTCTTTGATAACTTAATAATGAACGGGGAATATAAAATGAATAAAAATAATAAAACTGGACATCGTGAAAGGCTGAAAGAGAGATTTATGAAAGGCGGGGGAGTTTCATATACAGAAGAAGGGCTTTTAGAGTTACTTCTGGCTTATTCTATTCCTCAGAAAGATGTTTTACCCCTGGCGAAAAGCCTTCTGGAAAAGTTTGGAAGTCTTTCTGATGTTCTTTCTGCAGATGTTTCTTCTCTCTGTGAAATTTCTGGCATTAAAACTTCTTCTGCAACATTACTTAAACTTGTAGATTGGATTCGCATACATCATGGTGTAAAAGAACATAGTGTAAAAGAAAATGAAATAGAGGCTGTAAAAGAGAATATTTCTATAAGAGAGAGTGAGAAAATAGAGATAAAGGAAGATAAAGTAAAAAAAATAGGATTATTTGATGTTTCCGTAGCGGAAGCTGATAGAGTTATTATAAAAAAAGAAAAGAAGGATAAGAAAGTTTCTCAGGAACCTGTTAATCCTGAGCGCGGTGCCGTATTATTTACCAAGGCTTTACTTAAAGAAGCTATTTCTATTTTGCCGAAATTTCCAGATACGGAATCTGTGTCTGAAATCAAGGATTTTTTGAGAAATAATCTTCACTTCAGTTCTCAAACTACACGTAATCGGTATGCAAATTATATTACGAGGAGATTATATCCTTCCGGTTATGCAGACAGAGCATTAAGATTGTTTGCTTTGAAATATCAGGGCAGGCAGGAACTCAGAGATGTGTGTTTTTATCGTCTCTGTAAAGCAGAACCTGTAGTGTCTAATGTTATTCAGGAGCTTCTTATTCCTTCTATTGGTCATGGTAAAATAGAGAGAGAAAAACTGAGAGATTATCTCAGAATATGTTTCCCTTCTTCTAAAAGTATAGGTGATGGAAGTCAGGCTATTGTGGAAGCTCTGACCGGAGCTAATATAGCAAGCTGTGATCGTATATCTTTCAGTTTCAGTTATCGTCAGGTTTTATTTCCTTCTTTTGCTTTTATCCTTCATAGCGAGTTCTCTAAACCAGGAATTTATGATATGGAGAAACTTGAACATAATAGAGCTATTAATTCTATGTTATGGAAACCTGATGGTATTATTACTTCTCTCTATGAACTTCGTAATCAGGGGGTTATCAGTAAGATATCTGAAATAGATAGCGTTCGTCAGTTTACTACTAAATGGTCTCTGGAAGAGGTAGTCAAAGAACTTTCAGATAAAGGAGATGTTTTATGAGGGATACGGAAATTATAGAAGCCCTGGGAAGTAAACTTTCTGTAGATACGGGAAGGCACCTTTACGGGGTTCTTGGCAGTTATAAGAGACTCGGTGAGTTTACAAATAAGCTTTCTCAGGCCGTAGCACCCGATGGAACACCTTTTCCTTCAACTCTGTCAGTTAATAAAGGTATTCTTTCATCTATTCCCGATGCAGAATTCAGGGAACTGGCAGAGAATGAAGCAAAAAGACCTGAGCCTACTGCAGCTCATGTGGAAAGAGCTTTTGAGAGTTTTTTGCGGGCAAATCTTAAAGGTAGGGGGCTTATCGTACTCGGTAGTTTAGAAATGCTTTTTGCTTATAATGTGGAATTAACGCTTCTTCGAACAATGGCTGCAGATGATGACAGAGTGCTTCTGTTACTCCCAGGACGCCGGAGTGGAGGAAAGGTTATTATGTTTCCCGATCTTGGAGAAGGATATGCTCTTCCTACCAATTTGATTGCAGATAACCATATGTGGGAACTGGAAGAATAGATGTGGAAGATCTTTGATTTATATGAGATTAACTGTTATAATTTGCTCAGAATAATCTTTAAGGAGTGATTTGAAAAATGAAGAACGTCTGAAAATCATTGAAGTCACTCTAAATTTGTTATATTTTAACCTCAATATATGTTATAATAATAAATGAAATAAACTATAATAAGAGAAGGGATTTTCATGATAGAATTGAAAGAAAATATTATTACAATAACAATACCTCCTGATAAAGATAAATCTATAGTCCATGAAATAATTGACTTTGTAGATTCTAAACTCAACAGCCACAGGGGAAAGGCGATTTTGTCTGCAATAGAAAAGTATCATAAAATTGACAAAGATTTTAAGTTTAATAGAGAAGATATATATAATGAAAGATTACACATTCATTGACAGTAATATATAGCTTTATTTCAAATGATAAAGATAAACATAATAGAGCAAAATTATTTCTGAAAAGATCTTTTAAGAATAATATTGTTGTAATTTCTTTTCAGGTTATAAACGAAGTAACCTGTAATCTTAAAAAGAAAAATTTTTCTGAACAGGATATTAAAGATATTATAAAATCCTTTATGGATAGCTGTATTGTCTGTAACTTTACAGAAGAGATTTTATTAAAATCCTCAGAATTAAGAGAAAAATATAAAATTTCTTTCTGGGATAGTTTAATTATTACAAGTTCAATAGGAGCAAATTGTAAATTCTTATACAGTGAAGATATGCAAAATGGTTTAGAAATAGAAGGGATGAAAATTATAAACCCTTTTATTTAGTACAGGTATTCAGAAAAAAATCTGACAAAAATCTGCTAAAATGCTTATGAAACAACATATACTCATAAAAAATTTTTGGAAAGGAGTTTTTATTATGAATTTTGTCAGAAAAATTGTATCAAGTGATATTCTGGCCGATATTATTGAAATTCCTGATAGTATGAAACATAGAGATGTTGAAATTATAATTTTACCTCTCGAATTTTCAGAGAAACAAGTTAATACAAAAGTAAAGCAGAAAAATGCCAGAGGGCTTCTGAAAAAATACAAAAATACAGAATTAATAAGCAGAGAAAATTCAGCCTGGGCTGATGCTGTGAAGGAGAAGTATGCAAATAGTTGATGCGAATATTATTTTGAGATATCTCCTTGATGATATAGAGGAACTGGCAAATAAGGCAGCTCATATATTAGAAAACAATGAATTATTTATTCCAAATGAGATAATTTCAGAAGTTGTCTATGTTATGGAAAAAGTTTATAAAATCAACAGAAAAGATATTCAGAAATCATTAATTGAATTTTTGAACTATGAGAATATAAATACACAGGACAGGGAGCTTCTAAAAGAAGCTTTAGAAATTTATAGTAATAGGCAACTGGATTTTGTTGATACCCTGCTATTGTCTTATAATAAAATAAAAAAATATACAGTGTTTACGTTTGATAAGAAGCTTGAGAAACTCTTAAATAAGCAAATTTAGAAGTAAACTATCTTATGAGAAGCAAAGGACGGAAAATAAATTATTATGGCAAGAAAACAATCTGATAAAGCAGAACAACAGGAATTCTTTAAAAGTGAAAAAAAAAATGTCCCGAAAATGCCGGAAGGATATTACTCTGGAGATAAGCCGAACCCCAATCTTAAAGCCTTTGTGGAAGAACATATAAAAGAAAACCCCTGTGACCCTGAAAGTGATGATTACAATGTTCCTGCCTTTGATAAACCCATAGAAACGACAAAAGCGACAGCTATTTATAATATGCATACCTACTGGTCCAAAAAGCCCCATGACGCAATAAGACAGTATATTCGACATTACACGAAAGAAGGAGATCTTGTTCTGGATCCTTTCTGCGGATCTGGAGGAACCGCCCTTGCCGCTTTGATGGAAGGAAGAAAGGCTATAGCAATTGACAGAAGCCCTGCAGCTACTTTCATCACGAAGAATTACTGCACTCCTGTAGATGTGGAGGAATTGAAAGAAGCTTTTGAGGAACTTAAAGCGAAGGTAAAGCAGGAGATTGACTGGCTTTATGAGACAAAGTGCGAGCGGTGCGGCGGGAAGGCAACTACTGCCTATACTGTTTATTCACAGGTTTTTCGATGTCCCAGGTGTTATGAGAAGATTCCTCTTTTTGATTGTGTTGAGGTGGAGAGTAAGACTCAGAAGGGAAAGGATAAAAAGATAAAGGTCTGTCCTTATTGTTATAAAATGGGTATTTTAGAGGAGATAAGCACAAGGGATGAGAAGTTTGGAGCAGTGCCGGTTCTTGTGAGTTATATCTGTGAGGGAGGGTGCAAGCCTGCAAGGGGTGAGAGGAAATATAATGATGAAGATGAGAAGAAGAGGGAATATTTTGAGAAGTATGATAAAGGGAAGATAAGGGAGATTGAAGAGAAAGAGATTCCTTACTGGTATCCGGAGATTGAATTTCCTGATAATTTTGCTCGATGGAAAAGCGATTTAAGATTATTAGGAATAAAAAAAGTATTGGAACTATTTACTAAAAGAAATTTATGGACGCTAGCGATGTTTTTAAATTACATTGAATTATCATTTTTACGCTCTGAATTATTATTTATATTTCAAAGTAATATCTTAAATGCAACAAAAATGCAGCAATATCGAGAAGCTGGAGGAGGTTTTGCAAAAGGTACTTATTATATACCACAGATATTTATTGAAAGAGAACAATTAGGATGTTTATCTCGTAAGGCAAGAGATATAATATCTGCTAAAGAAGAAATATTATCAGGAATAGCTTATACTCATCAATTTATTTCTACCCAGAGTAGTTTGAATTTATCTACAATTCAGTCTAATACTATAGACTATATATTTACGGATCCTCCATATTCAGGTAGTCAACAATACGGCGAACTTAATTTCGTATGGGAAGCCTGGCTTAATTTTGACACAAACTGGCATGACGAAGAAATAATAGTAAACGAAGTAAGAGGAAAAACAGAAAAAGACTGGGAAAATATGATGAGGCAGGCCATGAAGGAGTGCTACAGAGTCCTCAAACCAGGAAGATGGCTTTCTCTCTGCTATCATGACACATCGGAAGGCACATGGTCTCTCATTCAGGATATTATGGCAGAAGCAGGATTTATTGCAGACAGATCGGATTCCGCTCTTTTTATTGATACAGGCCAGAAATCATACAACCAGTTAACGGCAGATAAAGTTACAAAAAGAGATCTCGTCATAAATTTCCGTAAACTAAAACCTTCGGAAATATACGGAAATAATTCAGATAATTCAGAAGGAAACATTCAGGAAAGGGTAAGGAAAATCATAAAAAATTATCTTACAGAATATCCCGGCACAACAAAAGACCATATCTATGATGAAGCAGTTTCTCTTCTTGTACGGTCAGGAAAAATGGAGCCCCATGATTTTGATAAAATTCTCTCACAGGTAGCAGAAAAGCCACAGGAAACAGGGAATCTATGGTTCTTAAAAGAATCTGAAGAAACAATTATAGATAAAGCAGAATCTCAAAAAGAGGATAAATCTGCCGAAAAAGTTGCTTCTTTTATAAAGAACAAATTCTCTGAAAATCCAGAACTTACCGGCATCCATTACAGTGATCTCTTTGAACATTATATTTATTCCGTAAAAGATAAACCCCGTCGGCCTCTTTCAGACTGGCTCATAGATTATTTCTATAAAACAGAAGAAGGTCTCTACAGACTGTCTCAATCGGAAGAAGAAGAGAGAATAAAAGCAGAAGGCAGAAAGAGAGGGATAAGCCGTAAAATAAGAAGGTATATATCTTATATAGAGCAGGGTTTAACCATTCCTGAAAGAGAAAGACCTGCCGGTTCCACCCTTTCAGAATGGATAAGGCACTGTAAACGTTCAGGGCTTTATGAACAGGGCAAACTTCTTTATGAAAAAGGCGGTTTAGATTTAGACAGCCTTTCAGAAGAAATTATGGTAAATGTGGAAGAAGATTATCAGGTCTGCTGCCGTATGGCTGACAAAGGCAAGGCGGAAAAGAAAAAGAAGAAGAAGAGTAAGGGCCAACCGGATTTGTTTGGCTAAAGTGTATCTGAAAATTAACAAAAATTTATGGGAATGTAGCGGAGGGCTTTAGCCCTCCCGCAGAGGGGAGGAAGGCTAAAGCCTTCCGCTACAGAAATTGAAAACTACATTAGTTGTCTGGAGAAGAAAGGTATGGAAGAAAAGAATAATAGTGGTGTAAAAAAGAAATATGGCAGGCAGAGACTTAAAGATTTCAATTACATAGGCACAGGTTGTTATTTTCTTACCATATGCACTGATAATAAAAAATCTATTTTTATTTCGCCGGAAATTGTGAATGATGTTAAAGAAATTCTTTTTCAGAATGCAGAAAAATATAGATTTGATATTATATGCTTTTGTTTTATGCCTGATCATTTACATATTCTTACACAGGGAACACATGACGAGTCTGATCTTGGAAAATTTATTTCTGCTTTCAAACAGAAAACAGGTTTTGATTACAAAAAGAAAAATGGAATAATACTCTGGCAAAAGAGCTATTATGATCGTATTGTAAGAAAATATGAAGATATTGATAATATTTGTAGATATATTATTAAAAATCCTGTTAGACGAGGTATAGTCAAGGATTATAAAGGTTATAATTTTTCATGGTGTAAATATTTTTCTGTACAGTCTGATTAATTTCTAAATGTAGCGGAGGGCTTTAGCCCTACATAGTAACGAGGGAAGGCTAAAGCCTTCCGCTACTACGGAATATGAATATTAAAGAAGAGGTGTTTGATATATGGCAACAATTAATCCCCGTGTTGATTTCGCATTTAAACTGATATTCGGGAATGAACAGAATAAAGATATACTTTTATCACTGTTAAATTCCATACTGGAGGATTATCAGGAAAGCCCTATAGAATGGATAGAAATACTCAATCCCTTTATGGACAGAGAATATGAGAAAGGGAAAACTGCCATATTAGATATAAAAGCCAGAGATCAGAATGGAGAATATTACAATATAGAGATGCAGATTACAGACCAGTATTTCTATGAGAAAAGAGCTTTATATTACTGGGCAAGATTGTATTCATCACAGCTCGGTAAAGGCAGCGATTATGACAATCTGAAAAGAACTGTAAGTATAAATATTCTTAATTTTGAAACAACCGGGAAGAATATAAAATATCATACTGCTTATAGATTAAAAGAGATTAATGATAATTTTGAACTCACCAATCAGGAAGAAATACATTTTCTGGAAATGGAGAAATTTTCGAAAGAATTACCTGATTTACAAAAAACTCTTGATAGATGGATATACTTTATAAAATATGCAGAGAGATTTTCAGAACATAATTTACCTGAACCTTTAAAAGAAGTAGAATCCATAAAGAAAGCCTCCAGTGTGCTGGAGAGGATATCATTGAGTGATGAACAGAGAGAAATTTATGAAGATCGTTTGAAAATGTACCTTGATGAAAGAGGAGCAATAAGAACAGCAGAATTAAGAGGCAGAGATAGAGAAAAGATTGAAATTGCAAAGAAATTTTTAGAAATGGGACTTTCTGTAGAGCAGGTCAAAAAGGGAACCGGACTGGCTTTAGATGAGATAAAAAAATTAACTGGCGAAAAATAAAAAAAAGAAAAATTTCCTGAATAGGGAGGTACATAATGGCAAAAGCTGAAGATCTTTTTAAAATACGTAAAACCCTTGATGAAATCTGTGAAGTTCCTGAAAAAATAATTTCTGTCTATTCCCTTGAAAAACATGTCTGGTCAGATTCTAATTCCGAAGAATCCAGAAAGGCACGTAAACCGGAATTACGCACAGTAGAAGAATTTCAGTTAGATCCGGTAAGGCCATTTCTTACAGATATTCTTCGTAATATGGCTGCACCTTATAAACGTGAAAAAAAAGATAATCCCATCGGACAGGGTTACTGGATACAGGCAGAATTCGGCTCAGGTAAATCTCATCTTCTATGCCTTCTCTCGGCCATGGCCCTGGGAAGCCGGGAAGCCTGGGAAATTATAAAGACAAAAGAAAATAAATCAGGAAGAGGTAAGAGAGAATCCCTCTACCATTTCTGGGAAGAAGGTCTTCAGAGTAAAAATAGCAGGGGCGGCGGTATCTTTGTTATAGTAAAAACCCTTGTGGGAGCAGGAGGAGGAGTTGTAGGTCTTTCGGATAAAGGACAGAGACTTTCCGAATATATCCTTGATGCAGTAAAAGAACAGCTTCAGATTGAAAAAGGTAAAAATCTTTCTCTATACCCTGCTGAACTCCTTGCCGATAGATTTATAAAAGAAGATTTTAATAGATATAAAGCAGATTTAAGGAAATTTTTGAAAGATCCTGAATATTTCGATGAAGATGAATTTGAAGAAGTAGATACATTTATAAAAGATATTCAATTAAATAAATCACCTGAATATAAACGGAGCTGCGGTAATAAACTCTGGAGATTTTATACGGAATATCTTAAGGTACAGCCTCATATTGAAGCAGAGACAGAGGATATTTTAAAAAATATGGTAGAAGTCATTCTGTCGGAAGGTTACTGCGGTGTTCTCATAGTTCTTGATGAAGTGTCTCTTTTTATGAAAAATCGAGATGAAAATCAGCGTATAGATGATGAGAAAACCCTGGTCGTTTTATCAAACCGCCTGGGAAAAATTCAT
>JBEHWP010000171.1:0-9872 GCA_040217665.1 Vulcanimicrobiota bacterium | reverse complement strand
AAGGGGACAGAAAACGTTCCCGGCGGAATCCATATATTTACAACTCCTTCCGTTCATGAAGAACAGGACAGCCATATAAATTACTGCGGTAAACAATGGTTCTGGGACTCATGTTTTCATGGCATGATCCTTTCAGGTTTCGACTGTGCCGGAGCCATGGAAGAGTTATTTTCCCTCTGTGCCTTTCAGAGAGAAGACGGTTTCATTCCTCATATGATCTACCGGGATGGTGACGGCACAATTCCGCCTCTCTGGGCAAAGGAAGCGGGAGTAAAACATTTCTGGAGAAATCCCTTTTATTCGGATATTATACAGCCCCCCGTTATAGCCATGGCAGCGGAAAAAATTTATAATACTACAGGTGACACAGATTTTCTGAGAACTATTATAAAAAAACTCGTTAAATATTATGATTATCTTCATGTAAAAAGAGACCCCGACAGAGACAATCTTATATCAATTATTCACCCCTGGGAAAGCGGATGGGACAATTCTCAGAGATGGGATGAACCTCTGGGTTTAAAACGGATAAAACATACACGTTTCGACATAGATAAAAAAAAGATGGAATTATTTTTGAGTCATGCCGGGAAAGAATGGAATGAAGAAGCAATATTTTCAGATGGAACATTCAATGTAGAGCCGGTAGATTTCAATGTTCTCTACTGTGTGAATATGAAATCCATGGAGCGAATGGTTAAAGTTCTTGGCGATCATGACAGAGCCGAACTTTTTAACATAAGGGCCGAAAATACGAGAAAAGCCATATTGGAATATATGTGGGACGGTGATAAATATGCAGATCTTTTCGATAAAGGGCACAGAAAATCTTCCGTAAAGGCTGCAAGCATGTTCTATCCGATGATGCTTGAAGGAGAGACCCGCTATGAATATCTTATCGAGAAACATCTTCTGAATGATAAAGAATTTGCCACTCCTTACGGTATACCGGTAACTTCATCAGATGATCCGGCATATGAACCGGAACAGTACTGGCGGGGAAATGTGTGGATAAATGTCAATTATTTTTTAGTTCTGGCACTGAGAAAGATATACAGAGACCATAAGATAAAATCTGCCGGCGAGGCATGGGATTATATAAGGAATTCATCTTATCTTTTATTAAAAAATTTTTACGAATATTATAACCCTCATACAGGTGAAGGATACGGAGCAAAATCTCTGGCCTGGAACGGCCTGGTTCATGACATGAATGTTTTTTGACTATGTCGTAATAAATCTTTTAACAGGATTTGTTCTTTTACTGACGAATATATCTTTCTTTAAAAAGAGAAGAAAATCTTTATAATTTATAATTTTCTACCATAATCTTTACAAATATTTTATTGAGAATGTTATTTATACTTTTGCAGATTTCTTGAAAACAATTGTTAGCAGTTAACTGCTGAAAGCTAATAGCCTGCCATAAAAGCTGATGAAGACTTACAAAATATTAAAGAAAGGAATTATTTATTATGACAGAAACTTACAGAAACATGTGGAGTGAACTCGGATTAAATCTGGAAGCCCATGACGGACTTCTGGGAGTTCTTTCAGATGCATACAAAAATATCTATCTATCACAGAAAAACCGTCCTGAAGGCATGAAATATTTTGATTTTGTAATTTCAGAGGTTCACGGTCTTCGTATAAAAGAAATATATCAGGCAAAAAAAGAAGGAAAAAAAGTAATAGGAACCTTCTGTGTTTATGTTCCTGAAGAACTTATCATTGCATCAAACGGAGTATCGATAGGTCTCTGTGCAGGAGCAGAAGTGGGAAGTACTGAAGCGGAGAAATATATTCCCAGAAATACCTGTGCTTTAATTAAAGCATTTATGGGCTTTAAACTTGCAGGGCTCTGTCCCTATGTAGAACTTGCAGACATTATTGTAGGAGAAACTACATGTGATGGTAAAAAGAAAGCCTATGAAATATTCAATGATATAACAAAAAACGTCTATGTTATGGAAATCCCAAACATGAAAGAAGAAGAAGGAAAAAAACTCTGGAACAGTGAAGTAAAAAAATTTGCCGGGAAACTGGAAGAATTAACAGGAGAAAAACTGACTGTAGAAAAACTTAAAGAAGCAGTAAAGATTGTAAATGAAAAGAGAAAAGCTCTTCAGAGACTTTCTGATTTACGTTCTTATTCCCCGTCTCCTGTTTCAGGACTTGATGCCCTTCTCATAAATCAGGTTTCTTTCTACGATGATCCCCTTCGTTTTACACAAAAAGTACATGAACTCTGCAATGAACTGGAAGAGAGAGTGAAATCAGGTATGGGAGTAACAGAAAAGATGAGTAAAAGAATTCTCCTTTCAGGATCTCCTATGGCTATACCTAACTGGAAAATACATTCCATAATAGAAAGTCTGGGAGCTATTGTAGCAGGTGAAGAAGCATGTGTGGGAGAAAGGAATTTTCGAACACTTCTGAAAGAAGATTTTACTTCTGTAGAAGAATGCCTGAACAGTATATCGGAAAGATATCTCACTATGGACTGTGCCTGTTTTACTCCCAATGAGGAAAGACTGGAAAACATTAAAGATATGGTAAAAAAACTGAATATCCAGGGGGTTATTCATTATTCATTACAGTTCTGCACTCCTTATATGATTGAAGCCTATAAAGTTAAAGAAACACTGGACAGTATCGGTGTGCCATGTATGAAAATAGAAACTGATTACAGCATGGAAGATGCAGGACAGCTTAAAACAAGGATTGAAGCTTTTATTGAAATGATTAAATAGTGTGTGGTAAGCAGTGAGTAACTCACTGCTTACTACTCACTATAAAAGGGGTTAATTCATGAAATATGCAGGAATAGATATAGGGTCGAGATTTATAAAATATGTAATCACAGAAGACAGTAAAATAATAGAATTTTATAAAGAATCTACGGGCCATAATCCCCTGGGTATCTGTAATGAAATGATAAAAAAAACAGAACCTGACATGCTCACTGCTACAGGTTACGGCCGTTATTTACTGGAACTTAAAGATATAAAAAGTATTACAGAGATAAAAGCTGTTTCAATAGGCGCAAAAAAGTTATTTCCTTACTGCCGGACAGTAATAGATATTGGAGGACAGGATACAAAGGTAATAGGACTCGATGAGTCAGGACATGTATCAGATTTCGAAATGAATGACAGATGCGCAGCAGGAACGGGGAAATTCATTGAAATCATGTCTCAAACACTGGGTTATAAACTTGAAGATTTCGGGAATGAATCCACCTGTGCAATAAAGGAAAAGATAAAAATAAACAGCATGTGCACTGTTTTTGCAGAATCTGAAGTCATAAGTCTTATTGCAAAAGGAACGGGAAGGCATGATATTGCATGGGCACTGCATAATTCCATAATAGACAAAATTATCCCCCTTGTTAACAGGGTTGGATTAAAAGAAGATATTGTCTTTGCAGGAGGATGTGCAAGGAATGTATGCCTGAAGAATATTATTGAAGAAAGATTGAAAAAAAATATATGGATCTATGAAAATCCAGAAATAATTGCAGCCTTCGGTGCTGCTCTCTACGGGCAGAACAATCATTAAAGAGTAAATAGTGAGCAGTAAATAGTGAGTGAAAAACTCTGCTTCTACTCACTACTCACTATTTATAGTTTTTTGGATACTTTTTACCTATTACATTACCAAGGGTCTATCAAGAAATAACTCCATCATATGTACAGTCTATATCGTAACGCGTAACGCGTAACGCGAGGATAATAACCGTTCTAATAATTTGGTAAGGGTTATTTCTTTACAGGTCTCTAAATTACTTAACTCCCATTTTTTCAGAGGTAAATATGGAAGAATTCATTTTGAGAACCTGTTCGGGTATAACAGGCTTAAATTCCATATGGGCCAGAATATCCTTTTCTATGTCAATGCCGGGAGCGACTTCTACAAGGTGAAGTCCGTCGTCTTCAAGTTTAAAGGTACACCTTTCAGTTATATAGGTAACAGGTGTTCCTTTCTGGCAGGCATATTCTGCACTGAAGGTTATCTGCTGAACCCTGTTTACGAATTTCTTGACTTTACCTTCCTGTAATATATTGAGCTGTCCGTCTTTTGCTTCTACTTTCAAACCGTCTGCCGTAAAGGTGGTACAGTATACAACTCTTTTGGCATTCTGAGTAATATTAATAAATCCTCCGCATCCGGCGAGTTTGGGACCGAATCTGCTTACATTTACATTGCCCTTAGGGTCAATCTCTGCTGCTCCCAGGAATGCAATATCGAGGCCTCCTCCGTCATAAAAATCAAACTGATAGGGCTGATCGAGGACACATAAAGGACTGTATGAGGCGCCGAAACTCAGGCCCGATGCAGGAAGACCTCCTATGGGGCCGGACTCTACCGTAAGAACCATCCTGTCTCTTACTCCCTCTTCTTTCGCCACATTGGCAATACCTTCAGGCATACCGATACCGAGATTTACCACACACTGTCCGAGAGGAAGAAGTTCAAAAAGTCCTCTTCTTGCAATAAGTTTTCTTATGTTCATGTCCATGGGGCTGAAAAGAGAATCCTCCGGGTACGCCACCTGTCCCGAATAATAAGGGCAGTACTGCTCTCCGAAAGTCTGCATATGAAGTTGAGGTGTTTTAATCATATCTACTACAACAATATAATCTACGAAAATCCCGGGAATTTCAACGAAGAGATGGTTTATGCCGCTATGTCTGGCAAGTCTCATGACCTGACAGATGACTATGCCGCCTTTCTTTTTTGTAGCCATTGCCTGGGCAAGACCGTCAAGGGTTGCCACTTCCTGTTCCATACTGATATTTCCGAATTCATCAGCCGTGGTTCCTCTTATAAGTGCCACATCTATGTCAAAATGTTTATATTTCAAATATTCCTGTCCGTCAAGTTCTATAAGGCTTACAATATCTTCTTTCGTGGCAGAATTGACTTTTCCCCCTTCAACACGGGGGTCGACAAATGTTTTAAGTCCTACATGGGTAATGGTACACGGCTTTCCTGCAGCAATATCGCGGAACATATGGGATATGACACCCTGAGGAAGATTATATGCTTCAAGTTCCCCTGCAGTAGCAAGTTTCCCCAGTTTTGGCGCAAGCCCCCAGTGACCTCCTATGGCCCGTTTTACCATACCGCTGTTTCCGAAATGATTCAAACCTCTTGTCTTACTGTCACCCTGACCTGCAACAAACATAAGTTTTAAATCTTTCGGGTGACCATCACTGAGGAAACGCTCCTCAAGAGCAGATGTAAGTGCTTCAGGATGACCGCTTCCTACAAAACCTCCCACAACAATAGAGTCTCCGTCTTTGATGAGCTTTACAGCATCCTGTGCTGTAATGAGTTTGGATTTCATTCTATTTCTCCCTTCTTTTATTCGTGATGCATAACGCGTGACGCGTGACGCATGGTAAGATACATCAGTGCAATTTGAATTATAGTTAATTCATTAACTATACATAAATAAATAATAATATCGTAATGCGTAAAGCGTAATCCGTGAGGTGTATGGGTATAAACCCGTCACGCGTTACGCGTCACGCGTCACGCTTCCTATAAATCCCTGAAATCCCGAAAATTCCAGTCTTATTTACCCCATTTAAACAATGACGAAAGTATACCTTTCCCTCCGCTTTTTTTATCTTCTTTATTCTGAAGTGAATTTTTTCCGAGCTTTTTCCCGGCAATTTTAAGTTCCTGAAGTTTTTTCGTTATATTCACTATATTTTCCTGTGTAAGATTGAACTGACATGAAAATATTTCTATTATACTGTCCAGAGTCTGCAAGGGAACAGTATCTCTCGTATGACCGAGCTTTTTCAGAGAATCTTCAAAAACTGTCTTTCCTATGGGGCCTACTATGGTAATAAGATATCTTTCCAGTTCATCTACAACATTTATATTTTCACCGTAAAGTGATATATATAAAGTTCTGGCATTTTCATCAATAGCTTTCAATTCCTGAAGTTTTTTGGTGATACTGGAAATATTCTCTTCAGTAAGATTAAACTGACAGCAGAACATTTCCATTACTCCGTCAAGCTGCTCCAGAGGAAGAGTATCTGCCGTATAACCGAGTTTCTTCACTGAATCTTCAAGAACTGTTTTTCCTATGGGGCCTACCATAGAAACAAGATATTTCTCTATTTCCTGCATTACATCGACATCATCCCGGTTATCCAGCATACCGGTAATATTTTTGTTAACAGTTTCTTCAGCAGTTTTAAGCTCTTCCAATTTCTTAACTATATTTAAAATATTCTCCTGAGAGAGATTGAACTGACAGGCAAACATTTCTATCACACTGTCAAGTTTTTCCACTGGCATGGTTTCTACGGTATACCCCAGTTTCTTTACAGAATCTTCCAGCACAGATTTTCCTATGGGTCCTACAAGCGATATAAGATATTTTTCCAGTTCCGCAGTAATATTTTTATGCTCAAGTGACACAGTTACAACTTCCTCTCTTTTTTCTTTTTTCTCGATAAAGGTCTCTTCAAAGGAGGTAAAACCATAAAATTCTTTAGAAAAATCAATCTTATTGATATCCAGAATTTCCCTGATTTCTCTTATATTATCAAAAGAGCTTATAATAAGACCCATTGCAGGCATAAAAGATGTTCCTTTAGCGGATACAAGATTTTTATAACTATCTCTCATAGATTTTTTAGTCAATCTCGGCAAAGCAAATTTATATGATTTTATATTTAATTCACTGTTAATATAATCATGAAAAGATTCTAACTGAATTGTGCCGCCGCAGAATATGATTGTTTCAAATTTATCCGGTCTGTATTCGTTGCCTGTCAGGGTTTTTAAAAATTCGTCAGTCCATTCTTTAAAAATAGGACGTAACAATTCAGATGTAAATTCATCATGTTTTTTCTTCTTTATATCCTCTGCATTCTCAAAATCCAGTTGTCCGGCAACCATAAGAGCCTGAGTAAAAATCTTCCCGCCAAAAGGGTAAGATGCAGACAAAGTCACTTTTCTGTCTTCTATAAAAGTCAGAGATGTACCTTCAAAGCCTGTATTTATTATGAGCACATTATTCTTTTTATCTTTCATCATAAAATCGACAAGAAAACTGTCTGCAAAAGGTTCTGCAATTATTTTAAAGTTGTTGCACCCTGCATGAAGAAGAGTTTCTCTCATATTCTCATAGGATTTCTTTTTTATGGCTATAACTCTTACCTTCATAAAATTTTCCTCTGACGTAGAGTCTATATTATAAGTTATAAACCAGTCTTCCAGAGGTAAAGGTATAATTTGCCTGAATTTATCATTTAATACATGATTATCAGGCATGGTTAATGGAAAATCTAAAGATTTTACAAATAAAGTTTTTATAAAAACACAGTAAGGAGAAAGGGAAACAATAACTTCTTTGTCATTCATATCTTTAAGAAGAGATTTTACTGCTTTACTCATGGAAGGGATATCAGTTATGATACCATTTGAGATACTATTTTCAGGAACATTTTTTGTTCCTATCAATCTCGGATATATATGTTTTTTACTGTCAAGATCAAGCTGTAAAATTTTTATTTCCCATGAGCCTGTATCAAGGGCAACAATATTTGACAGTCTCTCTTTCAAGTCAGAAAGTTCGTATGTATTTTCAATTTTAAATAATTCAGAGAAAACGGATGTATGTGATTCAGTTTTGTCTTTTAATCTCTGAGATTTTTCTATTTCCTCCCTTTTAGCAGATATTTTAAGAAGATCTTCTTTAAATGCTGCTGCAGAAGAATATCTGTCTTTAACCTCCTGGGCAAGTGCTTTTGAAATAATTTCTTCAAGTCCTTCCGTCAGGTCATCCCGTGAATCCCTGAGAGGCGGAAAAATAAAAGGATTTCCTTCTCTTTCCATAGGATTTTCTCCTGTAAGAAGTGTATGAAATACCGCTCCGAGAGCAAATATATCACTCTGGGGATAGGCATTGCCTGCATACTGTTCAGGTGCAGCATAACCGGCAGAGCCTATTCTGGTTTTCGTATCTCTTTTTTCAAAAATATGGGCTATACCGAAATCCAGAAGCATTATCTTTCCTTTTTTATTTTCCATAAGATTTGCAGGTTTTATATCTCTATGAATAATCATAGGCTCGTAATTATGAAGATAATCCAGTATGTCACAGACCTGGATTACCCAGTCAATCACAAGTTCTTCAGAGAGAAGACAATCCTCTGTCAGGGTACTGTTAAGAATATCTTCAAGGGTTTCACCTTCTACATAATCCATGACAAGATAATATCTTCCTTCTTCCAGAAAATGGTTCTGCACGACAGGAAGACTGTTATGTCTGAGTCTGGCAAGCAGGACTGCCTCTTCTTTAAATTTATCAACGGCATAATCCCTCTCTTCAGAGGTTTTAAACTCATCAGTCATAGCTTTTATAACACAGCGAGTTCCGGCAAGATTTAAATCTTCTGCCAGATAAAGAGTCGCCATGCCTCCGCTGCCTATAACATCAAGTATCCTGTATCTATCATGATAAAGGGTTCTGCCTTTACCACATTTGCAAAATAAATCTCCGCTGTTTAATTCTTTATTACACTTATTACAAATATACACAGTTTAAAACCTCATCCTATAATTTTAGTAAATCTCTGGTTTACTTAACCTTACTACCGTAGCAGGTATGTCAGTATCCGGAATCTTATTTATCGTGACCCGTGACGAGTGACGGGAGCAAAAACTATTATGTCTGAATATGATACATAATTTTGTGGGACACTATTTTCCAGGAAACTGTAATTAGAATTCACACGAAATATATCTATGTGAGTCCTTTTTTATTAAAAAACGAACCGTATTGCTGGTCTGAACCTTTTATATGATTGAGTAGCCATTCTTTCAGGAAAAACATAACTTCTATGGAAAGCCCCATTTTACCATCATTGAAATTCTGCTGAAATTCCAGTGTCTTTTTTACAAAATCATTATGTTCCTGCTTATGCACTTCATAATCAGGATAGGAAAATTTCTCCATATATTTTTCTTCATTGGAGAAATGGGTTCCCACATAATTTATCATACGTCCGAGTATGGTAGAGAGCATTTCTTTTCCTCTGCCTACCTGCATCGCTTCATGCAATTCATTTATCATAACAACAAGTTTTTTATGTTCATCATCTAACTGTTTCACGCTCACACTGTAACTGTCATCCCAGGTAATATATTCCTGCGTACCCTGTGATTGCTTTTCTTTTTCCTGACCTGATTTACTCTTAAAAAAACCTTTGAAGAAATCAAAAAGACCCATTAAAATTCCTCCTAATTTTTTCTACAATTATAATGGTATTATGACTATTTGAGAAGACTAATATTTTATTTATTTCTAAAAAAATAATGGCAATCCTTTAACATGATTGTCATTATTTTTCTCACATAAACAGCTACAGACTATAAAGAAATCATTCTTCACCGGTCATTATTTTTTAGCAGTATCAATAAGAAACTGTGCAAAAATCGGGCCTACAGTCTGATAGCCAAGAGTATTCGGATGAGAATCAGCATCTTCATGTGTTCTCTCATAGGCATAGTTCAGCATATTATCATAGCCTGCAAGATAATTGAATAGATCAAAACATACTACGTTGGTACGGCCTCCGATATAATCGGAACTCTTAAGCCAGTTTGCAAAATTTCTTGCATTTGCCGCAGCAATACTATTTGTGTTAAGACGATGAAGAGGAGGGGGGCTCATTACAACAAATATCTTTTCCGGATGCTGATCAAAGAAATTTCTCATTTCAAGATACCAGTTTTTATACTGATTTAATGTGTTATCATCCGGGATATTAGATACAGTATAGCAGGATTTGAAAGATATTACATCATATTCAAGCATCTGATTTCTTGCACTTACA
>JBEHWP010000170.1:0-9889 GCA_040217665.1 Vulcanimicrobiota bacterium | reverse complement strand
ATTATTCCCTGCAATGACCATAGCAGCACAGTGGGGCGTAAATAATTTCGCCTTTGCCAGAGAAGTTGCTATAGGGAATGCAGGCGAGGAAGCATCTTCTCTTATGCCTTCAGAAGAATACAGAATATTTCTGCTCGATTATTTGCGTTATGCAGAGGAATTAAATTCGTGGGGTTTTAAAACAAATTTCGGTACAAAGGATCACCTTTTTACACCTCTTATTTACGGAGAACTATCAGAACCTGGAGTAGAGATAATGGACACCAGGTGTTATATGGGTTATACATGTCTGAATATTTTATCAGACGGAACAGTTCTTCTATGCAGACGTTTACCGATAGTTCTGGGCCATCTCCCTGAAGATAATCTGACAGATATTATAGAAAATCATCCTGTAATGCAAAAGGTCAGGGATCCCGGGAATTTCCAGAAATGCAGTTCCTGTGATTACAATATGGTCTGTCTGGGAAATCCCTGTGTAGCCTATGGACTTACAGGTGATGCTTTCGCACCGGATCCGCAGTGCTGGGTGAGGCGTGAGTCGTGAGCAGCAGGGGCGCTCCCCCTGTGTTCGCCCATTACCCGGTGAAAAGACGCATCACGAACTACGCGTCACGCATTACGCATCACGCATCACGCACATCGAAAACATCTTTCAAATCCATCTGATTTATAGGATGTTTCTTTATATTTTCTTTCACGGTAATATAAATACTTTCTACATATTTGTAAGGACAATTAACATATTCGGAACAGACATTACACTTCCAGCATGGAGGCAAAGACAGAGATTGAAATAAATTATTTATATGCTCATAATTATGAATAACCTTCATTACAGTCTCTCTATTAAATAGACACATCAATATATGCTTCTTTTTTTCAACATTTCTGCCGTATCTCGTAGAAAGGCAGAGAAATTCTTTTACCACCTGAAAATAATATAATCTGTAATTACTATGATTATTCAGGTTTTCCAGAAAATTCACGTGATGTTTATAGGATTTCTCGAAATCTCCCAGCTTATAATAAATAAGGGAAATTAAAAGGGATAAATTCAATCTCATAGAAGGATAAATTCCGCCGAGATAGTCATTTACAGTCAGATTTCTTCTGTTTTTAAGAATAAATCCTTCAAGATCAATAGCCAGTTTCTCCAGCTTACTCTTATTTAAATTGCATAAATTTAACAGATATTCCATTCTATCAAAATCTCTTTTACGATTTAATTTTAAGCTTCCATAAGATACTTCCGACATACCCGGAATTATAATATAATAAGAATTAAATCCGAGAAAAGAAACATCTCTTATATATATATTATGGCCTCTTTTCTTTATAAAATCCAGAAGAAATTTCAGTCTCTCTTTCTGAGAATCAGAATTCAATGTTACAAAAGGAACAAAAGTCCGGCTGTCTTCAAAAATAGAATCAGGATAATTCAACTGTCCGTTAGTAACTTTAACCATATTATATTCCACGTTTCTTTCTTTGAAGGATGGACATAAATCTACAGAGAGCATCTTATAATCCATATTTCTTGTATCTTTCCCCTGAAAAAATTCTGCAAGGCACCTTTCCAGTGCCATAGCAATATCAGGGTCAGAACCCAGTTTAAAAGCATATTTATTACCGGACCTCAATAAAAATATTACCCCTGTAACAGGAAATCCTTTGCCAAGGGAACAATCTTTTACTATAACTCTATAGTCACCGGTTTCTTCAATAGATTTAATCATACTGTACTG
Organism: Vulcanimicrobiota bacterium; assembly: GCA_040217665.1. GTDB lineage: Bacteria > Vulcanimicrobiota > SpSt-956 > SpSt-956 > JAKJGF01 > CALARM01. The sequence continues at coordinate 8,141 of JBEHWP010000170.1, read as the reverse complement.
ATAGGGAGTATATTTTTTCAGATATTCCTCCGGTACAGAAGGAAGAGGAATTTCTTTTAAATATATCTGTGTCATTACATAACGTTCAAGTATCTCTGACAGTCCCTGAACAATAGCTTCGTGCGGGGTATTTCCGGCAGCCATGCCATTACTTCCGTAAATTGATTTAACTACTACGGGAAGATAGGTAATATGCTCTTCCATAACATTATAAAAAGGAAGAAAAGGGATGGATTTATTTTGTTTCATTAAAATCTCTTTATAATGTTCCCAGAAACTAAAAAAATTATCGTTCCCCAGGTTTGACACTTTAAAATCTGAAGGCAATTCAGGAGAATCTTCAGGTGGCAAAATTTTTTCATTTGTATCGAAATGGAAAGGAAATCTTTTTTCTACAGAAGGATTAAAGGAAACTGTGACACCGGCAGAAGGTTCAAAAATAAGGAAATTCTGAAGCCTTTCCATAAATTCAGCCAGAGCACTTGCCATGGCCAGTTCTTTTGTAATACCTTTTCCGTTAACTCCGAGTTCTGTGCCTTTAATCCTGATCCTGAAGGAATAAAATCTATTACGGTAATTAAAAGATAGTCCTTCATCAGGTTCTTCTATAAAAATCCTGTTTTTCTCAAGTATATGTCTTATCCTGGCTATTGTATCTTCAGGATTTCTGTCTTTAATATAATGTTTATGTATCATTCTTCGCCAGAAGAAAATTTATCAATAATCTTTTGAATATTTTTCTTGAGATAATCATCTTTTTCCGTAACGTAAGCTTCTTTTAAAGCCCCCAGGATAGAGTCATCTCCTATGGTAGAAAGAACTTCAAGGGAACCTTCCCTGACTTTCCAGTTAGAATCTTTAAGAGTATCTATGAGATATGGTATGGCAGGCTTACCTATTTTTTCAAGAGTCTGTATGGCATCTAACTGGGTAAACATATTATTATCGCTTAATTTTTCAATGCATGTTTTTACTTCTAACTCTATTTCTATTTTTGCAATTGCCTGTTCAAGACAATTTTTTATAGAATCCTCCGGCTCTATAGGTAGAGCCTTTTTAAATGCAGAAAGAACACTTATATCGCCGATAGATGAAAGAGCCTCTGCGGCTCCTTCTCTGATCCTCCAGTTTTGATCCTCTAACGCCTTTACCAGTAATTCCACAGCAGGTTTACCGATCTTTTCCAGAGTCTGCACTCCATCCATTCTGGTAAACATACATGTACTTTCAAATTTCGAAATTTGCTCTTTAATTACATTTTCCAGTTCCTGTTTTTTCAGTTCTTCCTCCAGAAGCTCTCCGGAAAGACGGGTTGTATTATATTTATTTTCCTCATATTCTATGTCATGCAGGTCATCCTGAATTACGTCAGAAACTTCTTCTACTATTACAGGATGGTCTCCTTCATCATCAGGTGTATTATCATGGCTACCAAATATTTCTTCTATATTCTCTTCTTCATACCCCGGTGTCTCATCATCTTTTTCTATGTTTTCTAAAGGTATATCTTCATTCGAAGGGCTTATATCATCGTGCTTTACAGAGAATATTTCCATTTCTATAGACTGTTCTATATATGATACGGCTTCATCAAGGAGGACTTTTATCATAGGATGTGTTTCATTATTTAACATTTTCTTCAATGCCGGAAGTGCTCCTGTATCACCAATCTTTTGAAGGGCAAAAATAACACTTCCTTTTACGGAATTATCCCTGTAATCTCCCTGTGTTACAGTAATATCCTGAAATATTATATAATCATCATAAAGTAAATCAATAAGAGGGAAAACAGCTCTTATATCCCTGATTTCGCCCAGTGCTTTAACAGCAGAAAGCCTTATTTCTCCTTCTTTATCTTTAAGTAAAGGTACAAGATAAGGTACAGCTCTCCTGTCTCTGATTTTCCCAAGTGCCTCTGCAGTTCTCCATCTTACGGAAGGTTCTTTATCTTCAAGAGCTTTTATAAGAGGCACAAGAGCCATAGGAGAAGCAAAAACATCAAGTTTTTCCGCAGCATACTGCCTTTTTCGCCAGTCCTGAGAAATTAAATCATCAAGATATTCTTCGAGATTATGACACATATGAGTTACCTCTCGTTATAGCTTTTTCTTAGCTGTCAGAATTCAGCTATCAGCTATTTTTTAAAATTAAAAAAATATTTCACCAATATACCGTTATTTTATAATAATATTTTTATTATATCAAAATATTATATTAAAGCAATAAAAAATATAAAAAATAAACAGGGACACTTTAAAGTCCCTGTTTATAATCTGATATCTGTAATATGACAGCTATTTATCAACTACAAATATCTGTGCTTTTTTACCGCCTGGCTGTATATGAATCTTACCGCCTCTTACAGTCACACGCTCGCCTGACATAAGATCTTTAAGAACTGTTCCATCTTTTATGTTACTTTCAGCTCTGAGAGGTATATCTCTCTGCTGTGTATCATAAGCATTATTCAATACAACTATTGCTTCCTGCTCAGGGTGCATTCTGGAATAGCTATAAATCTTATCATCCTGCCACATTTCCATCATAGAGCCTTTAGTGAGAGCTATATTATTATTACGTATGGAAGAAATCTGTTTGAAATAATTTAACATATCTGGATCTTTATCCCATTCCATATCCTTACGGTTTTCCGGCCCTCTTACACCTAATTGCTCAACATCTCCGTCCATGCCTACTTCCGTTCCGTAGTAGATAGTGGGAATACGGTTTATTGTCATAATAAATGAAAGAGCAAGCTTTAATTTATTTTTATCCCCTCCGGCTTCTGTAAGGAATCTCTTTGTATCATGATTATCTATAATAGCTGACATCATTTCAGGATTTTGATAGGTTCTGTTAAGATGAGCCACCTGGTTTGCAAGGTCTCTCATACTTCCGTCATGGCCGAAAACATGTGTTTCAGTAAAGAAAAGGGGCATATCGAAAAGGGAATTCATATCATTTTTCTGATACGAATTTAATTTTTCAGGATTTCCGTCGAAACATTCTCCTATAAGAAGGAATTCCTTTCCTGCATGGCCATGAATCTCTTTCGAGAACTGTGACCAGAAGGACATGGGAACATGTTTTATAGCATCAAGTCTGAAACCGTCAATACCTGTCTGGTCTATCCAGAATTTGGCCATATCAATGAGGGCTTTCGAGACTTCCGGATTTTCCTGTGCGAGATCTGGGAGGCCGTACATGGAACAGTTTTCTACCTGCCACGGGTCATTCCAGTTCTGAACATCTCCATTATGATGGAGCCAGTTCTGTTTGGTAGGATCATTTTTCCAGGGATGTTCCCAGGCTATATGATTGAGAGGTATGTCAAGAATTATTTTCATTCCTTTTTCATGGGCTTTTGCCACAAGTTCTTTAAATTTATCCATATCTCCCAGGTGTTTGTCCACTTTAAAGAAATCTACAGGCCAGTAACCATGATAGCCTGCACTGTCCATAAAAAGATCCTGATTGGCCATGGTAGGTGTAATCCATACAGTGCTCATGCCCAGATCTTTTATATAATCAAGTTTATCAATAATACCCTGAAGATCTCCTCCGTGAAATTTTGTAAGATCTTTTTTGTTTATATCAAAATTATTGGAAACATCACCATCATAAAATCTATCTGTAATAGCAAAGTAAATAGAATTATTGAAAGTGGCCCAACCAGCAGTACTTCTATCATCAATGTCTTCATCTGAATTAAATCCTGTTGATACCGTAACAGGATTAGAAGGAGACTGTGCTGGCGATGGAGATGTCATATAATTAAGATCGCTGCTAATAACATTACTTAAAATACCGTTATTAATCCAGGGTTTTCTGGCAGAGTCATCTAACGAATCTACTACTTTTTTAACAAAATCCTTTGCAGTAAAGGTTTGAAAGGTTATATGTTCTCCGTCTTTCCAGCCTTTTTTTCTCATTACAGACTTATCAATACCAAAGGAAACACTATCGTTTAAACTGTCAAATTTCAAATCTTTAAGGACTGATTTATCAAGAGTGCCATGTTCATCATAAACATTAAAATTATTATTATCATAGGCCCCTAAAGAAAGGTTCCATGGCTGCTCTGTCATTCCTGGTATACCATCATGTAAATTTATCTTTCCGCACTGTCCAATACTCAGGAGCAAATATAAATCAAGATTGCCTACTTCTGCTCCCGGCTGTAAATCATTAAATTTCACAGTAAATCTGTATGGTTCCGAAGGTTTACCTTCCTGAGCGGTAACACTGGTAATATCTCTCGATGTGTCAAAACCATCTCCGAGTAAATATTGATCATTTACACCGGTACTGAAATTGGCACTTCGTGCCATTAATCCTTCACCTTCGAACATGGAAAGGGTGGTAATATTTCCACTCCCTTTCTTTTCGGGAGTTTCTTTCTTTTGTTCTATATTCTTCGGAGTATCAGGCATAATAGTTCTACCGCCTGAGTCCTTTAAAAGAGGCATGGTGGTAAGAAAAGATCCTACAGGGAGATGTCCTCCTCCAAGAGAAACCTTTTCCTGTATGGTAAAGAATTTATTGTCCTGAGTCCCCGATTTAATTGCCTTTGTCCGGGGTGTAAAATTATAACTTATACCGGCAGGTATTTTTATATCCATAATATTTCCCTCTTTTCTATGCAAATGCTGATCTATAATAAAATATAACATTCATTATTCAAGAGTTCAATAGAAATTTGTAACATAATTGTTAAAATTTAGCCACTATCCTTCTGCGTATTTATGAAGAGCCATCCATTCTTCTTCACTGAATAAATCGGACATTACCATAGTCTTCCCTCCGCAGAAAGGACAATTAAGGGTAAGATATTCATCCCATTTATCAAGATATAAGAAAATATCCTCATCCATAAGAGGTTTATGAACGATACAGGCACATTCTTCACATTGATATTCAAGTCTGACGCTGCCTGTTTCTTTCAGTTTTAATAATTTATTATACATAAAATAATCCTTAGACAGGCGAAGGGGAAAGGAATTATATAATCACGCTTCACACTTCACCATTCAAAACCTTCTTTTAAAAAAAGTCGAAATCACATCTACAATCTGATGTAACAGAGAAGATAGAAAAAGCCCCAGAAATGCAGGGATAAGATAATTCTCGTTCTGAAGGCAAAATTTCTTAATCTCCAGCCACGCCGATATATAGGACTGGCTGAAATTTCCTATAGAAGTAAACTGCAAGGTCCAGACTATAAAAAACCCTGAGAGAAATAAAAATCCTGTAAACCAGAGAAGTCTGAAGAGAGTTCCTATAAAAAAACTGTGAGAAATCCAGGAACGATGAGGTATTATTTTACTGTATATGTACCATATAAATTTTAAAAAACCCCATCTTCTATAAGGTAATGTATTGGCCATATCCAGGTCAGGTGAAAAATAAAAAGTACCCAGAGAATAAAACAATCCGAATATACCTGTTATAATCCAGTCTTTAACACAGGAAAAATAAAGGGGTAATAATAAAATCAAAAGAAAAATATTTATATGTTCATGAGACTTACCTGTAGCCATAAACGTTTAAAAGTCAATAGTGAGCAGGAAGAATAAACAAACCATCTATTCACTACTCACTATTGACTACTCACTATTTGCCATATTTATGATAGGCATACAACGCTCTATCTATATCATTTAACGGGAATTCCCTTGCAGAAGCTCCTTCTATTATCCTGTTCTTAAAACCTTTAATAACCTTGAGATAATTAATATAATCCTTCGGTGTGATCTTTTTAATCTGACCATTTGCATATCTCATATTCTGCCATTTCTTTAAGATATAAGATTTTACATCCTGTGGGAAGAAGTCTTTAGTTCTCAATTTATAAATAGCTTCCAGAACTCTATAATCAATTACTGCAAAATGTTCCGGTAATCTCATAGTAAGAAGTCCTGATAACATGGGTAATCCTATAGCACTGTCACCAATAAACTTCTTGCCCATAAGAGTTTTAAGAATATTATTTACTATATTGTCAGGTATCTCACAGGGATTTAAAGAAGCTACCTCTTTCAAGCAATCATTCAAAGCTTTTTCCAGGGCGTCTTTATCAGTTTCTTTTTTTCTGTAAATATCCAGATATTCTCCGACAAAGTCCTCAAGTTTATTTCCTTCGTACTCAATCATATAAAACTTCCTCCATTAAATTATATTAGTAATCGTGATGCGTAACGCGTAACGGGTCACGCACGAATTGTTTTTGAATTACAACTACTTGAACTTAACTTTAGGCAAGAACATATTTTTTCCTTCTAAAAAATTTAAAAAATTACGTCCTCTTCTTTTTTATCTCTTCCTGAAGATATTTAACTGCTTCATCCATCTGTGTATCTTTGTCTGTTCCTATCATATCTTCATCCATGTCTACTATTATATCAGGCTTCAGCCCTTTTTCATTGATATTACGGCCTCTCGGAGTAAAGTAATGAGCTGTTGTCACCTTTATAGCGCCACCCTTATCAAGTGGGAAAATAGTCTGTACACTTCCTTTACCGAAAGTTTTAGTGCCAAGAAGAATACCACGCTTTGCATCTCTTATTGCACCGGCAGTAATTTCAGAAGCACTTGCGCTGAAATCATTTACGAGTAAAACAAGAGGATAGTCAGGATGAACAGAACCTGTAGATTTATATCTATTCTTCCCGCCTGTTCTGTCTTTTATTGAAACAATATCTACACCTTCATCGAGAAACTTACTGGAAACCTGAACTGCTGCAGTAACATAGCCTCCGCCGTTATTACGCAAATCAAGTATAAAGGCTTTCGCACCTTTTTTCTCAAGGTCAGTCATGGCCTGATCTATTTCTTTGTTGGTTTCAGAACCGAATAATCTGAGTTTTATATATCCTACATTATCACCTACAAGTTTGGTAGCAACAGTACTTACATGTATATAGGCACGTTTAATAGTAAAATCAATTGGCTCATTTACGTCTTTTCTCTGTATTGTAAGCACAACAGTTGAATTTTCAGGGCCTCTTATCTGATTTACAGCATCATCAATATTTACCCCTTTTGTACTCTTACCATCTATCTTTATTATCCAGTCACCCGGTTTGAGGCCTGCTTCATATGCAGGGGTACCTTCAATCGGTTCTACCACTGTAAGCTGATTGTCAAGGTCTCTATCAAGCTCTATATAAATACCAACACCTGTAAAGTTTCCGCCGCTCATAGACTCATTAAGTCTGTCATATTCTTTCGGATCCAGATAAATAGTATAGGGATCTTCGAGCTTATCAAGCATTCCTGCCAGAGCGGCATCAAGAAGTTCTCCCTCGGTAAGTTCATCACTTTTGTATTCAGCTACAACATTCTTCAGGTGTTCCTCAAAATCCCTGAGTATCTGAATATCATCTTCTTTCTCATCAAAAACAAATTCAGGTAATTCTTTAACTGCTATTCTCTTATTTTCAAGGGCATCTTTTATGCCTTTGAAAGCACCGTTAAAAAATTCTTTTTTATTGAAGTTTTCCACAAATTCCTTATCTACCAGGTTATATACTTTTTCAATAACTTCATAATCTACACTCTTTGTTTTTGTTGTATCTACTTCATCGGCAGCTTTTACTCTATAATGGAGAAGAAAAGTAACTCCAAATACAGTAAATAAAAAAAACATCAAGAACCCCATTATTAACCTGTTTTTTATAAACATACAGTCTGTTTAGCCTCCTATCAGCACATATAAATTATTTAGATACATTGCCTCTTTATAATTTTCATCTAAAGCTTTATTTTATACCATTAAAAATGAAAAATCCTGTACTTTTAAATTACAGAGAACAAACAACCCTCCTCTACGTAACGCGTGACGCGTGATGCGTGACGCGTAGAAATCCAAACTGTTTCATATATTATATATCGAATAAGAATAAATTTCAAGGTGAAAGTTTTACCTGTAAAATCCTGCAGGAGCTTGATTAATCAAGCTCCTGCACATATAAAACTCCTCTGCAAGTAAATTATAAATTTCTAATAATAATTACCAATCCCGGTAATTCCCATAAACCTGCAAATCACTGTCCTTAATTAACAAAGGCACATGGATCTACTGCCACACCATCCTGTCTGACTTCGAAATGGAGATGGGGGCCTGTACTGTTACCGGTCCT
>JBEHWP010000169.1:0-9899 GCA_040217665.1 Vulcanimicrobiota bacterium | reverse complement strand
ACGTTTATTACATAATTATAGTCAGAACATTTATTGAACATTATCAATAATTATATCACAGTATGATATTTATCCCAAATAATATATCAAAAATATAACATGTTAACTTTCTATATTTTGAAGGACTTTCCATTATAATTTCGAAAAGATATTTAACATAAAAATTTTTTCATACAAAAATCCATGACTGACTTCACAGAAATGACAATCTGTCCTCCCGTAACGCGTCACGCGTCACGGGTCACGATTCTCATACATTTTCTCCTGAAGTTATTTTATGAATATAATATAAATTATCGAAAGGAGCCATCTATTACATGTCCCGCTTTATTTTTAAAGAAGAACTATCCTATATTGACCCTGATGTCAAATTCCTTACTCAATTAGAAAATGAAAGGCAGGAGCGGAAAATCATCATGATTGCCTCTGAAAGCCTCTGCCCTGAAGCAGTAAAGGAAACACTTGCTTCAAATTTCACCAATATCTATGCAGAAGGCTACCCTTCACTGCGTATGACAACAGAAGAAAAACATGAACTCTCTGAATACAGAAGACAGATTCCTCTGTTCCAGAGATTTTACGACAGAAGGTATTATAAAGGCTGTGATTATGTAGATTTTGTAGAAGCCCTTGCTATGCTTCGCCTGGCAAAACTCTTTGAAACAAAAGAAATCTCTTCTGAGAAAATATTTACAAACGTGCAGTCTCTCTCTGGAGCTGCTGCGAACAATGCTGTATATGAAGCTTTCATTAACCCCGGTGATACCATTATGGGTATGAATTTAAGCCACGGAGGCCATCTTACCCATGGAAGCCCTGTAAACAGATCGGGGAAAAGATACAATGTAGTCCATTACGGTGTTGACAGTAAAACAGGTTTTTTGGATTTTGATTCAATAGAGAAACTGGCAATAAAAAATAAACCTAAAATCATAATAGCAGGATACAGCGCCTATCCCTGGGATATAGACTGGGCAAAATTCAAAGAAATTGCGAAGAAAACCGGTGCCCTTCTTATGGCAGATATAGCCCATATTGCAGGACTTATTGTGGCAGGGCAGTGTAATAATCCCATAGGATTTGCTGATATAGTAACATTTACCACTCATAAAACCATGTGCGGTCCCCGCGGTGCAGTCATACTCTCAACAAACAGAGAAATTGCAAAAAAGATAAATAATGCCGTATTCCCCGGCGAACAGGGAGGCCCTCATATAAATAATATCGCAGCAAAAGCTGTGGCTTTTAAACTTGCAGGAACAGAACAGTTCAGAGAACTTCAGAAAAGAATAAAAGAGAATGCTCATACACTGGGTGAATCCTTTAAAGAACTGGGGCTGAAACTTGCCTACGGCGGTACAGATACCCATATGGTTTTAATAGATCTGAAAACAATAAAACAGGAAAGCCATTATGAACTTGACGGAGAAATGGCATCAAGAATCCTGGATATATGCGGCATAGTCTGCAATAAAAATACCATAGCAGGTGATGATAAGGCAGCAAGACCTTCTGCCATAAGGTTTGGTACCACATGGGTCAGTCAGCGCGGCATGGGACATGATGAAATGAAGCGTATTGCAGGAACAGTATACAAAGTTATTACATCTATAAAACCCTTCAGATATCTCTGGCCAGGAGGTTATGTGGGAAGAGGAAAAATAATTCAGACAGTCATGGATGATGCAAAATGCGAAATAGACAGTCTCACAAAGGAATTTCCGGGAGAAGGTCTCCCGGAAAGAAGAATGTATCCCTATTTCGATCTTCCCTATCAGCCCGATAGAGAAACACCTCTCATTGGAGAACATGAAAAACTCTCTGCCACTATGAAAGATTATCATGGATATAAAATGCCTGCTTTTTACGGAGATGAAGAGATTAAACATTCGGAAGATGACTGTCTCCTTTTTGATATAAGCGATTCGGGAATTATAGAAGTAGAAGGAGAAAGGGCAAAAGCTTTCCTTCAGGCCATTACTACAAATAATATTTATGAACTGAAACCTGGAGAAAGCCAGAAATCTTTCATATTTGATCATAACTATGAACTCCTTGATGATGTCATTATAATGAGGCATGACTCAAAAAGAAAAGACGGAGACAAATTCTTTGTATTATGCAATGCTCCAAACCACCTGAAACTGAAAAGATATTTCAGGGCTTTATCCATCGGTTATACTCTCTTTGACAGAGATGAATTATTTGCCAAAATAGAAGGGCCATGTGAAATAAATGATCTCAGACCTTCCACGTCTGCCCTGGCTTTATATGGAGCAAAATCATACTCTGCAATCAAAAAAATATTCCCTTCTCTGGAAGAATTAAAGGAAGGTCAATTTGTAGAATATAATATGGACGGCACTCCTGTAATCATATCCCGTTCATGTAATCTGAAACATGAATTCATCGTAAGCCGTAAAAAAGCTGTCGAACTGTGGAACAAACTCCTTTCTGCCGGAGTAAAACCTGCAGGCACAGAGACGAGGGATAAACTTAAAGAACAGGAAGGACTCCCTGTTTATATAGACGGTGAAGAAAGAGAAGATATTCTCTCTCTTTATAATAAAAAACCTTCATATTTCAAACTCTCCAAACCATATTTCACAGGCCAGAAATTTTTATTAACGAAACTGGGAGATACTGTAAAATCAGACAAAACGACTTTCGTCTTTGAAGAAAAGCATGGATCTTTACATAGGACAGGCCTTTTTGAAGAGCATCAAAAACTTGTCACAAAAACCTCTATTGTGCCCTTTGCCGGATGGGAAATGCCTGTAAAATACAGCGGAATAAAAGAAGAACATATGGCAGTAAGACAGGCAGCAGGCCTGTTCGATGTATCCCATATGGGTATCTTTGACTTCAAAGGAGAAAATGCAGTAAGATTTTTAGATCTCGTAAGTGCCAATTATGTTCCGAGAATACAAAAAGGACAGGCAGTTTATTCCTATCTTCTGGATGCAGATGGAATTCCTATAGATGATATACTGATCTATGGTATAGACCCTCCCACCCATTATATGATGGTAGTAAATGCTGCAAATGCCGATAAAGACTGGGCATGGCTTCATGCGGTAAAAGAGAAAAAAGTTATAATAAACAGAGAAAATCCTTACGCTGAAGTAGATGCAGATGTAGAAATAAGAAATTTAAGAGACTCTGCCTGCGGTAAAGATAGAAGGGTAGACATGGCTCTTCAGGGCCCTGCATCTCTGGATATATTAAAAACCTTTATAACTGACAGAGATGTTGTATGGGAACTGGAAAACCTCAAGAAATTCTATTTCGTACGCACAGTGGCTGAAGGTATGGATCTTATAATAGCAAGGACAGGATATACAGGTGAAGAAGTGGGATTTGAAATCTATGTCCATCCCGACCATCAGGTAAAGCTCTGGAACCTGTTACTGGAAAATGGAAAACCTTTTGGCCTGAAACCGACAGCTCTCGGTGCAAGGGATTCTACCAGAACAGAAGCAGGCCTTCCCCTTTACGGTCATGAACTGTCAGGTAAATTCTCTCTTACACCTGTAGAAGCAGGCTATGGCTCATTTGTAAAATTCCATAAACCTTTCTTTGTAGGAAGAGCCGGTTCCATAGAAAAAGATGAGAAGAGAACCCTTGAGGTTGTCCGCTTCAAGATGTCATCTAAAGGCATAAGAATGGTAAAGCCTGGAAATCCTGTAGTATCTGTAAGAGGAGAATATATAGGAGAAGTTACGAGCTGTGCTCTGGGGACAGATGAACACCAGGTAGGACTGGCATGTATAAACAGAAAATTTGCAAAAGTCGGAGATAAAATAGGTATCTTTATACTTCCTCCGAAGGTAGATGAAAAACAGAAGGATCAACTCAAAGGAGGAGATAAGGTTATTCTCCATGAAACAGGAGAAATCGTAAAGAGGTTCCCAGATATGACAGCAGAGAAATGCTGCTGTGAAGAATAATCTGTAACATAAGAGGCGGAACAAAGGGAAACACTGTTCCGTCTCTTTTATCTAAAAAAAATGGCAAATCATATTCCTACCAGATTTTCCACGGTGGATTTCCTGACTGCCAGAGACTTTCCAGATAATTTTTATCTCTCAATGTATCCATGGGACGCCAGAAGCCTTTATGGAGGTATGCGGAAAGCTGTCCTTCTTTTGCCAGATTTTCGAGAGGTTCTTTTTCCCACAGCATATTATCACCGGCAATATAATCTATTGCTTTTTTTGACACAACAAAAAATCCGCCGTTTATCCACCCTCCGTCTCCATCAGGTTTTTCTTTAAATCTGTTAACTCTGTTGCCGTCCATATCCAGTGAACCGAACCTTCCGGGAGGCTGTACTGCAGTCATAGTTACAAGGGTTTTCTCATGTTTATGAAAAGAAAGGAGTGCTGGAATATCTATGTTTCCTACACCATCTCCATAGGTAAGACAGAAATCTTCATCATCATTTAAATAATGGTAAATACGTTTGATACGACCTCCTGTCTCTGTACGTTCTCCCGTATCTACAAGTGTTACTTTCCATGGTTCTGCATAATTATGATGAACTTCCATCTTATTCTGACTCATATCAAAGGTTATATCAGACATATGAAGAAAGTAATTTGCAAAATATTCCTTGATCATATAACCTTTATAACCGAGACATATAATAAATTCATTGATAGAATAGGTAGAATAAATTTTTAAAATATGCCATAACACAGGCTTCCCGCCTATTTCCACCATAGGTTTTGGTCTTATGGAGGCTTCTTCACTTATTCTGGTTCCCATACCTCCTGCTAGAATTACTGCTTTCATTGATAAATTACCTCTTTTTCGTAATGCGTAATGCGTAATGCGTGATGCGTGTTTTCACCGGTACCGGGCGACCACAGGGGGGGCGCGCCCCTACTTCTCACTGCTTACCATCCTTGAAAGACTCTGCCATGCTTCAGTGCTCTTCCTTATACCTTCCAGTTTATCAGAGGGGTATATTGCTTCAAGAGCTTTAAGGGTGGCATAACCTTTATCCATACCGCCTGCCATCAGTTCACCTATCTTTGCCTGAACAGTATTTTCTTTTGCTGCTTCGGAAAATTTTCTACCTATTTCTTTTTCATAATTTTCTATATTCCTTATGCTGAGCCTGAGAAGGAAATCTCTGTGTTCTTCTTTCTTTAAATGTGCATCGGGAGCCGTATCACCTGCATATTTCTCTTCAGCCAGATTTTTTGTATTAATATCTATTGATTCTTTATCCCATAGATGCTTAAAATCTTTATCAAAATTATCTCTTTTGGCAATACTTTCACTGTCTTCTTTATTTACAAACATAACATCACTCATTTCCCAGTTATCTCTCATACCTTTTCCTGAAAAATTTGTGCTTCCCGAAAGTATAGCATTATCGGTTACCATCATCTTGGCATGGACTTTTCTGTCATGATCTGCACTCCTGTCAAGAAGTGCCCACCTTACAGGTATGTTATTGTTTTCAAGAATTTTATAGGCTGCTTCATTCGGTGTTCCCCCGTGAGGATAGAGTCCCGGGTCCATAATAACCTTTATATCAAAATCTTTTTTCCCCGAAGCTTCCATTTCCTTCTTTTTTGCCACAAGTGCTTCTGCAAGGTCTTTTGTAAGTACAAAGGCAGGCATATGAATAAATTCTTTTGCAGAATTAATAGTATTGAGAAGGATAGCCTGTCTTTCTTCCGGTAAATCTCCGATGGCTACAGTGTCACGTCCCTTTTGAGTTCCGTCTGCAGGGCTTATATCAGCCAGTTTCTCCATATTTTCATCACTTTTTGTCCTGTTTATCATTTCTTCAAGTCTCTCTGCCATGAGTTTTCTGCCGACGTTCGTAAGAGGAACTCCTTCTCTGCCATGAGAAAGAAGATAATCTTTAATATCTGAATCAGAACCGCCAGGTATCTGAACCAGACCTGAAGGATTGATCCCTTCCCCTGCAAGTACTGTAACCATTTTATCTATCTGCTGTTCTTTAGATAAGTCTTTATTAAAAATTTCTTCCCTTTTTTCATCAGGCACACAGGATTTCAACAGGCCCATAAGTCCGTAAGGTGAAAGAGTTACATCATATTTTTTTGTCTCTCCCGTCTTTTTGTCCACGACCTCACCATTTCTTATTATATCAAGCTGCTGTTTCCCGTATATTTCTTCAATATTTTTCCCTGCTGAATGTGCCACATCTCTTTTATATATTTCAGTTAACCTTCTGGCAGCAGGCCCTTCTATCTCTTTGGCATAATCTATATTTTCTCCTGATGAAGAATTGGCATTCATGCCTCCTATGATAACTTTATCTCCCACTCTGAGCAATTTTCTGTGCATAAGATTTCCTGTACTGCCCAGTTCTTCTTTTGTAGGGAAAAGAACAAGGCCCATATTATTTTTCTCTGCCACGCCCTGAAGTTCGGAGAGTGTTTCCATTCTGTATGCTATCTGGGAAGCATCCATAACACCGGGTTTCTTATAGGCAAGCCTTCCGCTGTCCATAAGGACTCTTACCCTGCCTCCATGAGAGGCAATATCTTTCAGTTTTTCCAGCATTTTCGGTTCGCCCAGTTCATAATATTCTGCATCTACTTCTACATTGCCTACATTAACTTCTCCCCATCTGTCACCTTTCTTTCTGGTATTTTCCACTGCATTATCCAGAAGGTGCATCTTTCTCTGCCATATCTCTTCCCTTTCAAGAGGTTCCACTCTGTTTCCTTCTATTTTATAAGCACTCTTCTCTTTTTCAAGTTCTCTGGTTATTTTCGCCACTTCAACCATATCTTTCGAAGGTATGTTGCCGTTCATGAAGAAATTTTCTTCTACATAGTTCAACATTCCTCCCGGCACTTTATCTTCTATACTCTCAAGCTGCCTTTCCCTTTTATCTCTGTTATAACTGTTCTTTACCGATGTAAAATGTTCTGTCAGAAGACGAACATCCTGCATATTCTGGCCGTCTCTTATACCGCCTGAACGAAGTTCTTTCTTGATTTTCTTAAGTCCTCTGAGAGATTCTCTACTTCTGGCTTCTTCTTCTCTGGTAACAGGTGTTGACTGAAGTTCTCTTCTTACCTTTTTAAATCTTGCAAGGGATGCTTCTATAGAGGCATCTTCATCTATCTGTTCAAAGGATTCTTTTTCTACTGCCTTTTTTAATTCAGGTTTTTTAGTTTCTCCTTTTAAATTTCTTGCCCGTCTTTTCTTTTCAACCTGTTTTTCTGCCGGCATTTCACTTAAAGAAATCTGATCCTGTGACAGAGAAATTTTCTTTTCCGGCTTTTCTTCTATATGTTCTTCTGTCTGTATCTGTCTGGCCGGTAATCTGGTAATAGCAGGCCCGGCTATTCTCCCTTTACCATATATATTTGCAGATATGGGATCCATACGAAAAACCTCCTTCCATTGGTGACGGGTGATGGGTAATAAGTATTACGTGACGCGTGACGCGTAACGCGTAACGGGTAGAATTACCCTGGTTATTACCACTCACCATTCACTTTTCACCATTCACTTTTCACTTTTCACTTTTCACGACTCACTATTATTATCACATCACCTTAACTTTTTGTAAATACTTTTTATGAAGGAAAAAAGGTAATAGTTTTCTTTTAAAACCACTACCTCTTTTTTATAAGTCAATCACGCATTACGTATCAAGCTATTAAAGCCTTGTAAGTTCGGCAACTTCTCTTTCGATCTCCAGTACCTCCAGATTGATGTGTTCCTGTTTTCTTTTAATATCATCCTTCCAGTAAGGGCTGTCTTCATAACTTTTTGAACGTTCCAGATCTTCTTTATATTTTATGGATTCTTCACGGAGTTCATAAAGTCTGTCTTTCAGTTTTTGAAGATTTTCTTTCTTTTCCTTTATCTTTTCCTCTTCCTGTCTTTCTGTTTCTGCCTTATTCGCCTCTTCTTTTTCTATCTTTTCGTCTACATCGGTTATTTTTTTCTCTATCTTCTTCTTCTCTTGATCATCTTTTGTACCTTCCAGTTTTGTTTCCAGAGAAGATTTTTCTTCTTTAAGCTCTTCAATTTTTTCATCATGATTATTGAGAGCTTCTTCTTTCTTTGCTTCCATCTGAGCTACTTTTTCCTTTACCTTTGAACCTTCACTCACATCCCATGACCCTCCCAGTTCATCTCTCCATTTATCATCAAGTTTTTCTGAAAGATCTCTGAATTCCTGTCTGTCCGCTTCAAATTCAGTTTTTGCCTCAAGAAGAGCTTCTTTCTTTTTTGCCTCTTCAGCCTTTTTTCTTTCTCCTGCAGCCTTTTTCACCTCTTCTGCCATTTCAGCGGCAGTCTTATTTCCTGTGTCTCCTGTTATGGGGGTAAGTTCTCCACTGTTTCCTTCATAAAGGTTTTTTACAGCAGTAAGATTTTTGTTATATGCTAAAGGTAAAGATACGGCTCCATCTGCTGTTTTCTGGAGCGCCTGAATTGTTCTGGCAGTATTTATGGACTGAGGTGCTATATTATAATTAAAATCTCTTGTCATTTCTATCATGATAGACCCTTCTTTCTATAAAGATCAGATTGTTTAAAGTTGAGAGTTGAAATTAACCTTAAACTCTCAACTCTCAGCTATCAACCATATAACAGCTTGACTGGAATGAAAATTCCTGTAGATTTAAATCAAGCATATCAGGAATTTAACATTTTAACAATATTTTTTTGTTAATTTTTTGTTAAATCTGGCTGCCATTTCAATATCCTGTGCTATTTCTTTCAGTAATACCGAGCCGAGCTGCTCTGCCGAACCATTGAAAGAATTGGCATAAAGTCTTATTTCTTCGCCATTTTTCTCATCAATAGCTTTTTTTAAATCCACCATAATCCTGGGAACCTCTGAAGTAAAAACGTCCCATAATTCTTCAATCAACTCAAAATCACCTTCCACCTGTGTCAGTGCTTTCTCTTTATTAATAATATGTTCCGTCGAGGTAACCGGTATTTCTTTATTAAACCTGTTGATACATTTAAAAACTTCTTCAAAATTGAATGGTTTTTCTATATAATCATCCATACCGGCGGAGAGGAATTTTTCTCTGTCACCTTCCATTGCATGGGCAGTCATTGCAATGACAGGTATATCAGGATCAAATTCAGAGTCATCGGAATTTCTTATTATTCTTGTAGCTTCCAGACCGTCCATTACAGGCATCTGAATATCCATAAATATCATATCGAAATGCTCTTTCTTTAAAGCTTCTATTACTTCTATGCCATTATTCACTGCCCTGACAGTGCAGCCTTTTTTCTTCAAGATCCTGGATATAAGATTTTGATTAGTTTTTACATCTTCTGCTACAAATATATGAAATATATCTTCTCTTTTTTCTGTTCTGCCGGCAGAAGAGTTTTCTCCTCAGAGGCAGGTGAAAATCTGGCTGTAAAATAAAAATGCTATAACTATCACTGCAATGTCTGCTATAATAAGAGATAAAAGCAGGTAAAAATCAGAAGAGAAAAAAAAACAATATATAATAAAAAAGGGGGAGCAGAAAAAATTCAACACATATGTGGAAATTATATTTATTGAAATCACTCATCATACTTACAGGTTCATATTCTATAACGGCACAGATACTGCTCATGAGAGAATTTCTGGTACTATTTTCCGGCAATGAACTCTCTATAGGTATAATATTTGCGTGCTGGTTCTGCGGCATATCAGCAGGTTCTGCTCTCGGAGGTTATGTAATAGAAAAGATTAAAGATTACTGGATGGCATTTTTTGGGAGTCTTATTTTAATGAGCATAATTCTTCCTGTTGTTGTATGTTTTATAAGACAATTAAGGACAATCTTTTCTGTATCTTCCGGAGAATTTATCCCTTTATTATATATACTCACCGGTACTATATGTGTAATATTTACTCTGACATGTTCAAC
>JBEHWP010000168.1:0-9909 GCA_040217665.1 Vulcanimicrobiota bacterium | reverse complement strand
GAAAAAGTTTCAAGAAAAAAAAATAATTTTTAAAAATCATATATATTATTAATAGAAACAAATAAATATACTTGTGAAAGATATTTATATGAAAATTGTTACACAGAGACTGTTTATATCCTGTTATAATTGAAATCAATCTCTGTAATAACCGGAATATTCTTAACCGGCATATTTATTATTGTAACATGAGATCATGTTAAGTGCAAAAAGGAAGGGTCATTCTTTAATTTTCTTGATTCTCTATTATTTTTTTGTTATACTTTATAAATATAATTTTAATAAAGGGGGCGTTATATTTATGGGATATATTGAAGATATATTGTCTATGGCATTAGCCAGGGAGATTGAAGCCTATGAATTTTACAAACAGGTCAGTGAGAAGGTTTCAGATAAAGAAGTAAAGAAGATTTTTAAAGAGCTTTCAAATGAAGAACTCGGCCACAGAGATTTTTTAGAAAAACTTAAGCTTGAACTGGTTATGATGAAAAAGATAGAACCTCCGAAATCGGACTATAAGGTGGCAGAAGCAACAGAACTTCCTCACTTCAGTCTTGATATGAAACCTGCCGATGCCATAGCTCTTGCCATGAAAAAAGAACAGCAGGCAGTAGAATTTTACCGTTCTATGGCTGATTTTTCCGGCGACAGTGAAATTAAAGAAAATTTTAATAATCTTGCCAGTATGGAGCTTAATCATAAACACAGACTGGAAAATGTTTTTGTAGATATTGGATATCCGGAAGCTTTCTAACAGGTTTATATGGGAATCGTGACGAATAACGCGTCACGCGTCACGGGAGGAAAGAGACTATTAATAAATTTCCATTCCTGAATTTTAATAAGTTATACAACAGTATTAAAGAGTCAGATTTTTTCTGACTCTTTTTTTATGTAAAAAATTATATTACAGATAATGAAATTTTAGAAGGATTTTTTTACTAAAATTAGAATTGAATTAAGCTGAAGTTCACTGTAAACAGACATGACCGGATATGAAAATCAGCAGCCAGTGAAGCCACAAACTTCATCATTCTCATATAAAATATAATATATGGGAATATTTCTTAAATTTTTTTTATTATGTTTACTGTTTCAACGGTAATCCCCGCGTGACGCGTCACGCATCACGATAATTAATTAAGGAGAGTGGTAAGATGTTAGAAGCTGAAAAGGATCAGTTGAAAAATGAAATTGCCCGTCTGGCGGGAGCTTACAAGAATCATAGAAGCGGTTTGCTACCTGTATTACTCCACATCCAGCAAAAATACCGTTATATATCCAGTTATGCTATGCAGGAAGTAGCAGATGTGTTCAGTATTCATCCGGTTGAGGTCTATGGTGTTGTAAGTTTTTATTCCTTCCTTTCAACTGAAAAGAAGGGTAAATTTGTTATTTATCTCTGTCAGACCATATCATGTGATATGTCAGGTAAAGCTGCCATAGCAAGACAGCTTGAAAATGAACTTGGTATAAAGTTCGGCGAAACTACTCCTGACGGACTGTTTACTCTTGCTTATACCAACTGTCTCGGTGTTTGCGATCAGGGCCCTGCAATGCTTGTGAATGAAGAACTTTATACAAAAGTTAAACCTGAAGATGTTCTGGATATAATCGAAATATATAGAGCAAAATTTGGTGCCCATGTAACTACGCTTATTTGAGGAGGAAAAACTTATGGTACACAAAAAAGGACCTGTTGTATTAGTCGATACAAATATAAATGATGTATTGAAAAAAGCTCTTTCAATGAGCCGTGTAGATATTCTGGATGAAATAAGAAAATCAGGATTGAAAGGACGTGGAGGGGCAGGATTCCCAACTGAAACAAAATGGAACCTTGCAGGTACTGCAAAAAGTGAAAAGAAATATGTTGTATGCAATGCAGATGAAGGTGAACCTGGGACATTTAAAGATAGAGTATTACTGGATGAATATACAGATGATCTCCTTGCAGGAATGACTCTTGCAGGTTATGTCATAGGTTCTAATCAGGGTATTATTTATTTAAGATGTGAATATATCTATCTTTATAAAAAGATAGAAAAGAAAATAGAAGAAAGACGTGGGAAAAATCTTCTCGGTAAGAATATACTCGGTAAAGAAGGATTTAATTTTGATATTTACATACAACCCGGGGCAGGAGCTTATGTGTGCGGAGAAGAAACAGCTCTTATAGAGAGCCTGGAAGGACATCGCGGAGAACCCAGAAACAGACCTCCCTATCCTGTAGTTGTAGGATATCTCGGCAATCCGACTATTGTTAATAACGTAGAAACCTTTATTACTGCTCTCAGAATTATAGAAAACGGAGCAGACTGGTTTAAAACCCATGGAACCGATAAGTCAACAGGGACAAAATTATTCAGCATATCAGGTGATTGCAAAGCACCGGGTGTATATGAATTCCCTATGGGTATTACTGTGTGGGAACTGTTGAAAATTGTCGGAGGAGAAGATGCCAAAGCAGTTCAGATAGGAGGAGCTTCCGGACGATGTGTCCCTCAGAGTGAATTCGACTCTACTATTGCCTATGAAGATATATCTACCGGTGGTTCTATTATAATTTTTGCCCCTCATAGAAATATGTTGCATGTAGCAAAGAATTTTATGGAATTTTTTGCAGAAGAATCATGCGGTCAGTGTACACCATGCAGATATGGAACAGAAACTCTGCTGGAAGGTATAGAGATGCTGGAGAAAAAGAAATGTTCTATGAAATATTTGAATGAACTCCTTCAACTCGGTGAAACAATGCAGCTTGCCAGTAAATGTGGACTCGGTCAATCAGCACCCAATGCTTTTATGTCTATCATGAAACACTTTAAACATGAGATTTTATGCAGCTAATTTTTACTGATAAAATTCAGGATTTGGTTTTTTCTGATAGACCAATCCAACAAATTATTTAAGGAGGCAAACTTATGTCTGATAAAACTAATATATCGGTAGCCGATGAAAGAGCGCCTTTAAGCCAGAGAAAGTATCGTATAAAAGAACTTGAAGATAAAGATGCTATTGGCGCTATGGTTAAGATTACAATAGACGGAAATGAAATCAAGGTTCCCTATGGCACGACAATACTTGAAGCTGCCAGGAAACTTAATATACATATTCCTACACTCTGCTATCATGAGGATCTCTGTGTTGCCGGAGTGTGTCGTATCTGTGTCGTCGAAATAGAAGGTCAGAGACTGCTTCAGGCAGCATGCACCTATCCTGTGACTCCTCCTCATATGAAAGTAAAAACTTATTCTCCCAGAGTCAGAAAAGCCAGAAGGCACATACTTGATCTTATGTTAAGACATCATTACGGTGAATGTTATTCCTGCGTAAGAAATAATAACTGTGAACTCCAGGCTCTTGCAAAAGAATATGGAGTGGATTTTTATCGTTTCGGCCACCCTGATAAGCAGGAAAAAGCAGTTGATAGATCCAGTTACAGTGTAGTAAGAGATATGAACAAGTGTATTCTCTGCAGAAGATGTGTGAGAACCTGTATAGACCTTCAGGAAGTAGGAGTTCTTGAAGCAGTAAATCGTGGCCCGGAAACGGATATAGTGACTTTTATGGATATGCCCCTTTCCGATGTAATATGTATTAACTGCGGTCAGTGTATAAACCGCTGTCCCGTAGGAGCACTTCATGCCAATGATCCCAGTGATGAAATATGGGCAGCCATTGATGACCCGAAAAAACATGTCATTATTCAGACAGCTCCCAGCCCCCGTGCCGCTATAGGAGAATGTTTTGGCCTGCCTCCCGGCACTTCTGTTACGAGACAGCTTAACACTGCCATCAGAAGATGTGGTTTCAGCAAGGTTTTTGATACGAATTTTACTGCAGATCTGACAATTATGGAAGAAGCTACAGAACTTCTTATTCGTTTGAAAAAAGCTCTTGTAGACGGCGATAAAAATGTAAAACTGCCCCAGTTTACTTCCTGTTCCCCCGGATGGGTAAAATATCTGGAACATTTTTATCCTGAATTTACCGATTATGCGTCAAGCTGTAAATCTCCGCAGCAGATGTTCGGAGCATTGCTTAAAACCTGGTATGCAGAAAAGGCTGGCATTGACCCGAAAGATATTGTAACAGTTGCTCTCATGCCATGCAGTGCAAAGAAATTCGAATGTAATCGACCTGAAATGAGGTCGAGCGGCTTTAAAGATGTAGATTATGGTCTTACATCCAGAGAACTTGCACAGATGATTAAAGAAGCAGGTATAGATCTTCCTAACCTCCCTCCCACTGATTTTGATGAGCCTGTAGGAGAAGCAAGCGGAGCAGGTCTTATATTCGGTGCATCAGGTGGAGTTATGGAAGCTGCTCTCCGTACGGCAGTAGAAATAGTTACCGGTATTAAGACAGAAGATATATTCAAGGAACTGGATATTGTATCTGTGAGAGGTTTTGAAGGAATAAAATATTATGAAATTACCGTTCCTCAAACAGCGCCGGTTCCCCCTATACTGAAAAATGCTCTGAAAGGTATTGATACCTTTGATTTTCTGAAAGGTGCTACCCTTAAAGTTGCAGTAGCTCATGGAACTGCAAATGCCCGCAGGGTAATGGAAGATATTAAAGCAGGCGGAAAATTCAGTGAATGTCACTTTATTGAGTTTATGGCATGTCCCGGCGGATGTCTTGGAGGAGGAGGACAACCTATACCTACATCTCCTGAGATAAGGGCGGCAAGAGCAAAGGCTATATATGATGAAGATAAGTCTCTTTCAGTCAGGAAATCCCATGAAAATCCTCATATTATAAATATTTATGAGGAATTCCTTTCTGAAGGGCCATGTGGACATAAATCACATGAATTATTACATACTCATTATATAAAGAGAGGGAATAAGATAGTTTAAATTTTCTAACTGTTGACGGATAACACATAACGGGTAATCGTTATGTGTTATCCATTACGAATTATAAGGAGGTTTTTATTGTGGAATTTAAAGAAGTACTGGAACATAGAACAAGTGTCAGAGCTTTTACCTCTGAAGAAGTGAAAATAGAAGATCTTAAAGAAATAGTAAGATATGCAGGTCTTGCTCCAAGTGTAAACAATTCCCAGCCATGGCGCTTTATAGCGATTACAAATAAAGAACGTTTAAAGAAGATGGGGGACCTGGTTCTTAAGAAAATAGACAATCTTTTACCGGCTTCATCTGAAGAAGAAGAGAAAGTAAAATCTAAAGTAATTTCATTTTCAACATTTTTTGTTAATGCTCCTTCTGTTGTGGCGGTAGCTATGAAGCCCTACGAAGCAGTTGTTGATACCTGTAAAACAGACATTACCCATGAAGAAATGAACCGCCTCAGAGGATATCCTGATATTCTGAGTCTTGGTGCTGCTATAGAGAATCTTATACTGGGATCAGTCAATCTTGGTTACGGTTCATGCTGGTTGAGCGGTCCTCTTGTAGCCAGAGAGGAACTGGAAGAATGTCTTTCCGTAAAAAGCCCGTGGAAACTTGCTGCTATGGTAGCCATAGGTAAACCTTCAGTTCATCCGAAGAAGAGTGAAAAAAAACCTCTTGACGAAATATTTGAATTTATATCGTAAAATTGACTTCTTCACACCTGAATGTTATAATTGCACTACTTGATAATTTCTATCAGTAAAGGTCAGGCTTATGAAGTTAGCTTTTATATTGATTGCTTCAATAGTTGCAGCTTTTAATCTGTGGCTATGTCTGAAGAGTTTACTTTACAGTAAAATAATTTTTAAGAGATTTCATTCACGTAAATATAATGATAATTATAGCCCTAAAGTGAGGATCTTTGTGCCATGTAAAGGTGCTGATAATAATCTTGAACTCCATTTAAATGCTGTAGTAGACCAGGTTTACCCTGATTACAGCGTTACCTTTATAGTTGATAATATAAATGACCCTGCAGTAGAAATAATTAATAAAATAGTTGCTTTATATGGCCATACGAAATTACTCGTATCAGGTAAAGCAACAAAATGCGGGCAAAAAAATCATAATCTCCTCTGCGGAATTGAAGATGATAACGGAGAAAGTGAAGTTTACGTATTTGCAGACTCAGATGTGATGCCTCACAGAACATGGCTTAAAGAATTAATCAGACCTTTATCTTTAGACTCTATCCCTGTTACGACAGGTTTTCGCTGGCTTATTCCTGAAGGATACAGCATAAGCGGCAGTCTTCATTCCATGATGAGTGCTTATCTGTGTGTACTTATAGCACATCAGACTTTCAGAGGCGTGTGGGGAGGAAGCACTGCTATTAAGAGAAATGAATTTGAAAGACTCAGAGTAAAAGAACTGTGGGAGAATTCAGTAGTAGATGATATGACTCTCACTACACTGCTTTTTAAGAAAAGAATAAACAGGGTTTTTGTTCCTACATGTCTTACTGTAAGTTATAATACACTGTCAAAACTTACAGACGGTGTTCAGTGGTATTCCCGTCAGGCAGCATTTTTAAAGGCTTATTTGAAGCCTATGTGGATTGTTATTGTAATACTGCAGTCCATTGCACTGGCTATATGCTGCAGCACATCTATTTTTGTCCTTCTTACCATATATTCCCGTGCTTATTTCGATTATGCCATAATAGCATCTGTTTTTTATTTGATTAATATGTTTTGTTACGGCCTTATGAAGTTTATATATAAAGACAATCAGAGGTTTATCCACTGGTTATTATTTGCTCCTCTCATGCAGGTTCTCGGTTTTTATAGTCTCATAAAGCCGGGATTTTCGAATAATATAGAGTGGAGAAATATCTGTTATGAACTTCACAGAGACGGACGTGTTAAGTCCATAAAAGAGTTAGAACCTGAACTTGAAAGAGTTTAAAAGTGAAAAGTGAAAAGTGAAAAGTGAAAAGTGAAAAGTGAGTATTAGTAAGCTTATTGCTCATTAATAGTTGTAATGATTTCAGTTACGATCAGAAAACCTCGCGTCACGCGTCACGCGTTACGCGTCACGATTCTTCCGTCACCTCTCACCATAAAAAGGAGTTATATTTATAATGCACAGTAAAGTACCTGCTTCGTTTATTTTAAGAGTTTGTCGAACACCTTATATCATGACAAAGATAATAAAAAGTTTGATAAGGAAACATGTTACAGTTAATCTGGATTATCATCTGGGTAGCAACGGTTTCAGTTTTCCTCTGTCCCAGATAAGCCTGAAGATTACGAATAAATGTAATCTCAGATGTAAAATGTGCGCCCAGTGGGGCGAAAAGGGGTATAATCTCAATAAACCTGCATCTGTTATAAAGGAAGTAGTTCCTCTGGAAACTTATAAGAAAATGGTAGATGATGTGGCACACTTAAAACCCATCATATATATATGGGGTGGAGAGCCTTTCCTGTATGATGACCTTATACCTCTTGTTTCCTATATGAAAGAAAAGAAATTTGTAACTTCTGTTGTTACAAACGGTGTTAAACTGGAACAGTATGCAGAAGAAATTGTTGACAGGGGATGGGAAGTTCTTATGCTCTCACTTGATGGCCCGGAAGAGATTCATGATGAGATAAGAGGCGTGAAAGGCTGTTTTAATACACTTGCAAAGGGCATAAATGCAATTCAGGCTCTGAAAAGAAAAAAGAATAAAACTCTGCCATATGTTATGGTTTTTGTTACTATTACAAAAGATAATGCTTCTATACTCGATAAGATAATGGATATAGGCGATGAAATAGGCATTGATAGCATGATTATCTATTATTCCTGGTTTACGACAGAAGAGATAGGGAAGAAGCATGTCGAAGTCATGCAGAAAAAATTAGACTGCACTCCCGAAGCATGGAAGGGTTATCTTTTTGATTATAAACAGATAGATATAGAAGCTCTTCAGGATACGGTAAGAAGAATAAAAGATAAAAAATTAACTTACCCCTATATGTTTATCCCTGATATTTCAATTGAAGACATACCGAAATATTATGCAGATCCTTCCTATATGTTCGGTTATGATAACTGTGTCGCCCCCTGGCTTATAGCAGAAGTTATGCCCAACGGAGATGTGGCTCCCTGCAGGGATTATCCCGATTATATTGTAGGAAATATATGTGAAGACAGTATAGTAAATATTTTTAATAATGAGAGATATAGAAAATTCCGGACAGCATTAAAAGAATCAGGTGGATTATTCCCGATCTGTGCCAGATGCTGCGGTCTTATGGGATTTTAATTTTTACTATATAAAAAAGTTCTGTCTTCAAGACAGAATTTTTTTATTTTATTTGCCAGTAATTTCTTCTTCTGATGTAATCTGGCGGATATATTTTTCAGTTTTATGAAGAATACTTCTTAATAAACCGAGATCATAATCATCCAGCTCACACCGTCTGAACATCTGCCTGAATAATTGCATTGTATGTCTGTGTTCTTCATAGGGGAAATAATCTATTTTATTGAAGAAGGCTTCTAAATGTTCAAATAAACCTTCTATGACAATAGATGTGGCCGTTTTATCATGTGTTTTTTCCGGAAGAGGATATGTTATGACATGTTTGAAAATTTCATAGCACATAATGAGCACTGCCTGGCTCAGATTGATTGACGCATATTCCGATGACGTGGGAATTCTTACAAGCTGGTTGCAGAATGTAAGATGTTCTATTTGAAGTCCTGTGTCTTCCGGGCCGAACAATATGGCTATCTTATTATTTTTTGCTCTTTCCAGAAGAGAAGGAATGAGCCGGTCAGGTGTGAACAGTTCATACTCATATCTCATGGGCCTTCTTGTAGTGCCTATGATATGGTTCATGTCTTTCAGAGCTTCTCCGAGTGTTTCCGTATATCGGGCATGTTCCAGAACATGTTTTGCATCTCTGGCCAGAGCATAGGCCTCTCCGTCAAGCATGTCCTTTCTGCCTACAACTGTCATATTGTGAAATCCCATGTTTACCATGGCTCTGGCTGCAGAACCTATATTTTTTACATGTTTCGGATTTACAAGGACTATATGGAATTGATCCAGAATTTTTTCAGGTATTTCAAAATACATATTTTCGAAAGAATTTGATTTTTCAGATTTTTCAGACATAGACTTTCCTTTTTTGTTATTTATTGTACGATGACATATTTTACTTTATCAAAAAAGAAAAGTCAATGTTGTCGGCATGAATATTAGTGTTTACTGACAACCATGACCGGTTCGGTTACAACGAAGAATGAGAATTTGTTCCTCCAGTCACGCGTTATGCTTCTCATATAAATATATTTTTTATGCCATGTTCAATGAAAAAAGTGGATTTGAGAAATTTTTTAAAAAAATTATAGAAAATTTGAAAAATTCAGCAGGAGTAAATAGAAAAATGTAAAATTAATTTATACAATATATGTTGGAGAGTGCAGGTTGATTAATAAGTTTGTTTTAATTAAAGAACATTTGAAATTTAATAAAAGATTTGAAGATGTTCCTTTTGTGTTATTTATTGCTTTTTTAGTAATTTGTCTGTACAGCAAAGTAATTTCTATCTGTTATGCTTCACCTGACCAGGGTGGAAAACCTTTAAGAGCTGAACTGGTATGGTATCAGTATTTAAAATGTTATAAAGATCTGAGTGATGTTAAAGAAGGACTTGCAAAAGGAGATCTTGTTCATCCACCTGAATTTTTTAAAGAACTTAATATATTAAATAAAGGTGTTGGAGATATTGATCCTGAAAATGCCTCTTATTACTGGTCTGCAAAACCTGGAACCCTTGGTCTTCTACTTTCTATAACAAAAGAATACAGGTTACGTCTTAAAGACCGTAATGCCAGGATATGTGTGAGCGGACTTCTCAGAACTCTTGAATACCAGAATATATTGTCTCAGTATAATAACTGGGCTGATCTAGGCAGATCGACTCATACGAATGGCGCTACTTTTGATATTACAGTTCATCCTCTTTATATGCATAATGATATA
>JBEHWP010000167.1:0-9922 GCA_040217665.1 Vulcanimicrobiota bacterium | reverse complement strand
ACAGGGAAAAATTTGTATGTAAATTATGTAATTTAAAGCTTCACGCCGATGTAAATGGAGCAAGGTGTTGCCTTAAGAGAAGTTCCCTTAAGGAAGTATCCATTTATAAGAGCAAAAAGTCAGTCCTTTGTATCTTAACAGATAGATTTTTAAGAGATATGAAGCGAATGGGACGCCTCTATAGTAAGGCTAAGGTCTTAACTGATGAGAATCCTTATTTTGTCAGTGAGACCAAAGGGTTTTTGTAGAATCTTTCTATATTTTTCTATGAAAATTCATACTATTAACAATCAGGTACTTCATAATTGCTACATCCATGCCTATGTATACGATCGGTGGCCCTATTAAATAATGGAATAGTCTATTCCAATCACGAACTTAAGAAAATTACATATAAACAGGACTTTTCTCACTGGAGAAGCAGAGACAGCGATGTTTCTGCTTCTTTTAACAGGTTAATATCACCTGTATCATAACCGTAAGCCATAAGTATAACTGCCATATTCAGGGCTTTAAATTTTGCCAGGTTACATGTATGTTTATCAATTTCCCCGTAAAATTCAGTGAATACTCTTCTTCCTTCCTCCGGAAGAAAACCCCATGCAATGGAAATGTCTATGGCAGGATTACCTGTATGAACATCCCCCCAGTCTATTATTCCTGTAACAGAACCTCTGTCTACAAGAATATGTCTCATATAAAAATCGCCGTGAACCAGTGTTAATCTCTTATGAGTAGGCTCTATATCAATAGATTCAATAAGTTTAATTATGGGAACCCTGTCTCTGATTATTTTCTTTTCAGAAAGAAAATCGAGATAATTATACAGTTTCGGTATATGTTTATTCAAATCGAGACGCCCTATTTTATCAGGTTCTGCCCCTGAAGTGACAGCATATTCCAGAGGTATGGAATGGAGTAATTTTAAAAACATTGCAATCTGAGGAGCAAGTTTAATACGATCCCTCATGGATAAACCTGCCCTGCAGGCAGTAACACCGGGAATAAAAGAATAACCGGAAAAAGGCCGGGGAAAATGGTCTGAAGGTTTTCCGATAAAAAGAGGCACAGGGACGGGAATATTTAAATATGAAGCAATGTTCGGGAGGATAAGATTTTCTGTTTCCAGTAATTCAACAGCAACATGACGTCTGGGAAAGCGGAAGACATATACATTATTCACAAGAAAAGCACTGTTATCCCACCCGTCACCAAGAGATTGGACATTTGCAGGAGAAAGTTCAGGGAATTGCTCTTCTATAAGTAAACCGGCCATTTCTGAAGTTATTTTAAATTCCGGATGCCATTGAGGTTTCATACTCTATACTTTCTTATTTCTTTTCAGAGAGAGCCTTCATGGCTTTTTCTCTATTTTCTATAACGACATAGGATCTTTGTTCTAAAGCTCTATCAAAACATCTGACAGCTTCTTTATACTTCTTCAGTTCATAGAGAGCATTTCCTTTGTTATAGAGGGAAAAAAAATCACTATTATCGTTCTCTAAAGCTTTATCAAAATATATAATTGATTTTTCATACATATCAGCTTTATAGAGAGAATAGCCCATATATTTTAAAGCATCTTCATTTTCAGGAACAATTTTCAGAACTTTATCAAAACATTTAATCGCTTCTTCATATTTTTCAAGGTTAAAAACTAAAATTCTGCCTTTCCATTCCCGGGCATAACTATCTTCAGAATTAAACCTGAGAGCTCTATCAAAAGCTTCAACAGCTTCTTTATATTTACCCCTTCTGTATAAAAAAATTCCCTCTGTATATTCCTTATCTGTTAATTTAAATTTTTCAGGCAGAAGTTTTAAAACAGCTTCTTTTTTACTTTTTGTATCCTTAAAATCCAGGTTGGTACAGATTTCCAGTACTTTATCATAAGTTTTTACAGCTTCTTCATATTTACCTGTTTTATATAAAACATTTGCTTTACTATAGCATGCATAAGAGGCACTTCTGTTATCAGGGCTCATAGATTTATTATAACATTCAATAGCTTCTTCATACATTCCCTGAGAGGAGAAAATATCACCTTTGGCACACCAGGCATCTATAATTTTAACATATTGAGGATTAATCTCCAGTACTCTGTCATAACATGTTATGGCGTCCTGATAATCTCCATATAAATTTAAAACTTCTCCTTTATTATACCACCCTTCCGGGTCCTCAGGGTTAATATGGATCGCCCTGTTACAAGATTCGATAGCTTCTTCATATTTACCCGTTTCAACTAAAAGACGGCTTTTCAGTTTCCATACATATGCATCTTTATCATTAATTTCAAGAGCTCTGTCATAACATTTAAGAGCCTCTTCGTATTTTTTCATACCGGACAGAACATCGCCTTTTCTATACCAGGCTCTGGCACATTTATTATCAGTTTTTATGGCTCTGTCAAAATAATTCAGTGCTCCTTCAAGATCTGAATAATTAGAAACAGCACTATCTCCTGCATTTAACAATTGCTCAAGTGAAAAGGCATGAGTTGCTGACACAGTAGGAAGGGAAACTGGTTTTACCTCAGTGGGAGCCGGCGAATTTATAACTGCAGCCGGTGAATTTATAACAGAAACTGTTTTTACAGGTTTATTACATCCGTTAAATATGACAGAAGTTAAAAGTAATATAATATATATCTCTCTTATCATAAAAAACATATTCAACTATAATTTGAAAAATCCTTCAGGCCATATCAGGTTCATGGAGGATGAAACAATAAATACTCCCTTTTTATGTGTTAACAAAATTCTCTCGCCATACGTCTAAATATAGAAATTTTTCACAGGAGGATAATAATTTGTTTCTATCAAAAAAAATATATATACTGCTCTTCTCTTTTTTTATACTTATAATCTTATTTTATGTCTTCCCTCCTCTATCTGTTTATTCATATATAAATCCTGTATTATCTGCCGGGGAAACAGATAAAGATTTGATGGAACTTCTCAAAAAAAGTAATTCTAAAGAAGAAAGAAAAAAGATTTTTGAAGCTCACAGAAACCTTGTTACGGAAAAGTTTGTAATAGATTTAATAGCCGGCAACTCTGTTAACATGAAAAACATATCCCTGAAAGAGCCTGAGAGAATTGCCGGGATTGCACTTGAAGCAGCCGAATTTACCGGCAATCAAAATATTCTTGCCAGAGCATTACTTTATTATTCAAATTTTGAACTGACAGAAGCAAAGAATTACACCCCCCCGTCTCTTCAAAAGGCTCTCTCATTATTTCTTCAGTCATGGGACAGAAAAGGTGAAGGAGCCTGTTACTACAGACAGGCAGTAAATCTTTTTTATGTATTTTCCGTGCCTGATAAAGCCCTTGAATGTGCGGATAAAGCACAGAACATATTTAAAGAGACAGAAGACAGAGCCTTTGAAGGAGAGTGTTACTATTTAAAAGGGCAAATTTACCACCTGTCAGGCGATAAAGATAAAGCCATAGAAAATTTTAACTGCGGAGTAGAAATATTTAAAGACAGCAGAGATATAAGAGATATAACAACGTTACTTTCATGCTATCAGGAAATGACAGATACCTGCCGGTCACTGGGTTTTCTGGAAGAATCAGACACATATCTTGAACGAAAAAGAGCTGTTATAGAGACTTTAAACCCTGAAGATATTGATTTTTCAGGGAAAGAAGAGGGATATATATTCAGGAACACTGAATTTAACGGTAAGGAAAAACTTATGGCAGATTATTATAACTCCCGCGGAAGCCTGTATACTGCAATGGGAAAATATGAAGAAGCCATAAAAAATTTTAAAAGAACCATAGAGATATGTGAAAAGAACAAGATCTCTTCAAAAATATCGCCTTACTGGTATTTAGGCGGTATTTACTCACTTCTCGGGAAAAAAGATATGGCTTTAAAGTATTATCTTGAAGGAATCAATAAAAATGAAGGGGATATTTATTCACTTATTTTAAATTACATACTTGCAGGCCGCTTTTATTGCAGGGACATGAAGGACCCGGAAAAAGCCATTCAGTATTATAAAACAGCCATGAGTAAATCTGAAGAAATTATTATGGAGGAAGCAAAAGAACAGTTTAAAGGGCTCTCCATGAAATATATGGCACAGGCATATGAAGAGACAGGCGAATATGATAAAGCCATAGAAAACATAAAAGAAGCAATAAAGATTTTCGAAAAACCATATAAAGATTACGGGCAGATTAATGAACTTATGATCTGGAGTTACTCCATTCTGGGAGATCTGTATGAGAAAAAAGGAAATAAGGAACAGGCTTTTATCTGCATAGAGAAAGCCATTGAATTTGCAGAAAAGGCAGGGAAACCGGTAAATATAATCAGAGCTTACGGCTGTGCAGGAAAGGTTTATTTTAATACAGGAGATTTTGAGAAAGCACTGAAGTGCCACAGTAAAGCACTGACTATGGCAGAAGATATGCATGATCCGCTCTTTCTATGGGAATGTTATTTTTACACAGGGAAAACTTATGAAAAACTTGGTAACAATCAGGAAGCATATAAAGCTTACGGTAATGCCATAGATGTAATAGAAAATACAAGACAGGAATTCAAGATAGAAGATTTAAAGAGTGATTTCATGCAGGATAAAACGGAAGTATATGAACATATGATAGATCTGCTCATAAAAATGAAAAGAGAAAAAGATGCTTTTAATTACAATGAAAAAGCCAGGGCGAGAGCATTTCTGGATTTACTTGCAAATCGAAAAATTATTCATCATGGCGTAAAAGAAGAAGTGATGAAAAAAGAAGAGGAACTGAAAAGAAGAATGGAATCTTTTTCCCGTGACATAAGACAGGAAAAAGGAAAACCTGTCATGTCTCAGAGAAATGGTTTTATCGTGGAAACAGATGAAAAAATTAAAAATCTTAAAAGAGAATACGAGGAATTACTGGAAGAGATAAAGCTGGAGAACCCGGAATATATGAGTTTTATAAGTGTAAACCCTTTAACGGAGGAAGAAATAAAATCTCTCCTGGACAGGGATAGTGCAATAATAGAATATTTCCCCGGGGAAAATAAATCCTATGTGTGGGTAATTGGTTCTGACAGTTTTCATACCGTTACGTTAGAATACAACAGAAAAAAGATAGAATCTCTTGTAAGGGAATACAGAGAAATTATCTGTAATAATATGACTATGAAGAAATTAAAAGACCCTTCGTGGCATGAAGAAGGGAAGAAAATTTACAATATATTGTTAAAAGACATTGAAGCATATATAAAAGATAAAAAAAGAATTCTTATAGTACCCCACGGAAGCCTTCATTATCTCCCTTTTCAGATTTTGGCGGACAATAAAGGGAATATGCTTGTAGAAAAATTTGATATATCATATCTCCCTTCTGCAAGTGTATTGAAATACTGTGAAAGGAAAAATACTCTTAAAAAAGAAAAACTTCTTGCCTTTGAACTCGGTAATTTTAAAGCAGAAGATCTTTCTCCACTGCCGGGGACTGAAAAAGAGGTTAATTCAATAGCTTCATTTTTTCCGAAAAAGGAAATATATGCCGATAAAGATATGAAAACAGATATTTTATATAAAGAAGGGGTTAATTATGATATATTACATTTTGCGACCCATAGTATTTTAGACGGCACGTCTCCTATGTTTACATCAATTGTATTTGCAGACAGGAGGCTTCCCGTTTATGAGATATTCGACCTTAATCTGAAGTCCTATCTTGTCTGTCTGAGCGGATGCAGAACCGGTCTCGGCGAGGAAGCTAACGGAGATGAACTGGTTGCATTGTCCAGAGCTTTTATTTATGCGGGAACACCTTCAATATGTGCAAGTTTATGGGATGTATCAGATGTGGCCACCCCTGAATTGATGGAGAGATTCTATTATTATCTGAAAAATAATAACAAGTCAGAGGCTTTGAAACTGGCTCAACTTGAATTAATGAAAAAATATCCCCATCCCTTCTTCTGGGCTCCTTTTGTTTTAACCGGTGACTGGAGATAGTGTTTTAAAGAGATTACCAGGACACATCATCAGGAAGGACTATCTTTGAAAGTTCCTGAAAAATTTTATCTGCTCCAGTGCCATTATTTGAAAATACAATAACAGTAGCTTTTTTAGATGGGAGATAGTACATACAATTATTGTAACCTCTTATCTCTCCGTTATGACCTAAAAAATTTCCAACATAATAAATTCCGAGACAGTATTTTAATAAAGGAGATGATGTCTGACCGCTCCAGGTAAGACGTTCCTGCTGAGTTTTTTCAGTCAAAAGCCCCCCCTCTGCCAGTGCTCCTGCCCATATATACAGATCGTCCAGATTTGAAACAATTGCGCCTGCAGACCATGCACAGGACGGATCTAACCGTGTAACATCAGATAAATGGCCATCATCATTCAAATCAACATAACCATGACTGTATTCACCGGATATATCGGACGTAGTTGCAAATGTGGTATTTTTCAAACCAAGGGGAGTGATTATTCTGTTTTGAACTTCTGTTTCGAGTTTATTACAGGTTAATTTCTCAATAATCATTCCTATTAACACAGTATTTGTATTGGAATAATAATATCCTTTACCGGGTGCAAAATAAGGCTCATGCGATATGGCAATATTTACTATTTCCTCCGGTGTCCATTTATGAAGCGGTTCTTCCGTATATATTTTATCAAAATCAGGATCTTCGTTATAATTATACAATCCGCTCGTCATATTACAGAGTTCTCTGATGGTAATCTTATCCGAGTCCGGAACAAAGGATATATATTTATTCAACGTATCGTCAAGACTTATTTTGCCTTCATCGACTAATTGCAGTAAAACGGTAATTGTAAAGGTTTTAGTGATGCTTGCCAGGCGAACCTTATCCGTGTATTTAATATCCCTTCCTGTCGAAATATCAGCCTTACCTCTGGCTTTTATCCAGGTTCCCTGCCCCGGTATCCATACTCCGGCTATTACGCCGGGAATATTAAGGGAAGTCATATTTTCATCTATCACCTGTTCCATCTTCTGCTGTATATCGATACTGAATGCGGGAGTCTGTGCCGGAACAGATGAAGAACCTTCACCGGCATGACAGTTTGATATAAAAGTAAAAAATATTATACAGATTATTATGGCAGGCACTGTTTGTTTATACATTATATTCCTCCTGAAATAAAATTACACAGGCAAGCGACTATAATTATTTCAGTTCCATATGGAATTTACAGTTCCTGCTAAAAAAAATAATATCAATTTCGGATAGGGACAGATGACTCTGTCCGTTCTCTTGACTCTCTGGAAAGGAGAGTCTAAAATTAAAGAGATTTATGCCTGGTAAGATGAAAGGAGTCAGAAATGTCACAAAAAGAAGTTATTATGATCGGAAATGAAATGCTCAGGAAAAAATCCGTTCCCGTTGATTTCGCAAAAGATCCTGTAGAACAGTATATTCTGGATTTAAGGGATACCCTTTATTATATTCAGAAAGAAAAAAAGATTGGCAGAGCAATAGCTGGAGTTCAAATAGGTTATCTCAAAAGAATAATCTATATGGAAACAGAAGAGAAGCAGATTACCATGATCAATCCGCAGATTATCAAAAAAAGCCGTGAAACATTTGAAGTATGGGATAGCTGCTTCAGCGCGGATCTAGCTTTCTTCGGAAGGACTCTTCGCCATAGAGTTATTACCGTAAAATATATGAATGAAAATCAGGAGCCCCTGTGTGAAGAATTTACCGGCGATTTATCGGAACTTTTTCAGCATGAAATAGATCATTTAGAGGGAATTCTGTTTATCGATCACATTATTGATAATCAGATTATAATGAGAGATGAATGGGATCGGTTGCACCGGCTCTCCGTTCCGTCCGATAAGGAACCGGAACCAGTACAGGACATCCCGACAATAGAAAGTGAACGGTTGATACTCCGCCCCTTCGTTCCTGACGACGCGGGGGAGGTTCAGCGTCTTGCCGGTAACAGAGCCATTGCCGATACGACACTCAACATACCCCATCCTTACAGAGACGGAATGGCTGAGAAATGGATTTCCGGACATCAGGATTACTTTTTACGGGGCCACGGTGTGACCTTTGCAGTAACCGGTAAAGAGGAAGGCTCTCTTATGGGAGCCATCAGTCTGATGGGTATGACAGTGAAACATCAGGCTGAACTGGGTTACTGGCTCGGTAAACCTTACTGGAACATGGGTTTCTGCACAGAGGCGGGGAAAGCCATGCTGAAGTTCGCCTTCTCGGAACTCGGTCTTGTTCGAGTCCATGCCTCATATCTTTCCAGGAATCCGGCATCTGGCCGGGTAATGGAGAAACTGGGCATGAAACACGAAGGAACCAGGCGGCAGCACGTCAGGAAATGGGAGAAGTTGGAAGATATCGAACTGTACGGCATTTTGAAAGAAGAATGGGAAAAGACAGGAAACATGTGATATTTCCCTGAAGAAATCACAGGTACGATATTTATAAAATAAATCAGGAAGATAAATTTAAAAAGTAAGCCATTGTAAATTTGACTTACTTTTTAAATTATATTATACTTATATTGCAAAGTAGTAATAAACAGGGAGGAGCTATCTATGGAAACATCTATTGTTACAACTAAAGGTCAGATTGTAATCCCCTCAAAAATACGCCGTAAATACTCTATTAAAGAAGGTACGAAGGTTCACTTTATTGAAAACGGTGACAGCATTATTCTCCAGCCTGTTACGGCAGATTATTATCGTAAATTACGTGGTTCTCTTAAAGGATCAGATCTCACAACAGCCCTGTTAGAAGAAAGAAAGGCAGACAGAGAAAAAGAATGAAAGAGGTAAAAATTTTCGATAGTTATGCTTTTTTAGTTTTTTTTCAGGATGAAAATAATGCGGATAAAGTTGAGGAATTATTACTTAAAGCAGAAGAAGGAAAAATTACAATCCTTTTAAGTGTTATCAATCTCGGAGAGATCTACTATACTATCAGCCGTAAACTCGGAAGAAAAATAGCAGAACAGAAGATAGAAGAAATAAACAGAATGGCTGTAGATATAGTTCCTGCAGATAAAGAACTGACTCTTATGGCAGCAGGGATTAAAGCCTCTCACCCTATGTCTTACGCCGATTGTTTTGCCGCAGCTCTTGCGCAAAAAAACCGGGGAGAATTGGTCACAGGAGACAGGGAATTTGAAGAAATAGAAAAAGAAATCAATATTTTCTGGATTTAAAGGGAGCCTGACTTGCAGAGGATTTTTTACAATATCTGAATCATATGGAATTCCTGAAATATTACAGAATTTTCTTGATCTCTGCAGTGGTTACAGGTAAAATAGACGGAAGAGACGAACGAAAAAATTTGACAGAAGATTATCAGTAAATCTATGATATTATCAGTCATTCCGGCTACTTAATCCCTGTTTCAATTTTTACAAAAATGGCAATTGCCAAAAAATGAGGTTTTATGTTAAAAACAAAGAAAATCGCGATAAAAGACGTTGGCCCCATAAGAGATTTAGTATTGGATTTCAATCCGTTCTTCAATATTATCTGCGGTACAAATGGTACAGGTAAAACTACAATACTGGAATGTATAGCTCATAGTTTTTCCCAGACTGGAAGCAGTGATATACTTAAACCAAATGTAAATGCAGAAAAACATTTTGGGGAATGGCTGCTCAGTGTGGAAGGGCAAAACTATAATAAAACAAAAGCATATGGATTAAATTTAAATACTGATACAAAAATACCGGAAAATATAATAGCTTTATTAAAGCAGAATCTACCTCCAACTAACTTTCTCAATTATATAGTTAGACATAATGAAAATACATCCCTTATTTTGGGTTCGAAAGGTATTACACCGGAGTTAATAGTCTTTAAAACTCACAGAACATTTAAATATCAGGAACTGAAAGGTATAACCAAAGATCCTGTTAAAGATAATAATAAAATTT
>JBEHWP010000166.1:0-9953 GCA_040217665.1 Vulcanimicrobiota bacterium | reverse complement strand
GTTTTATCAAATCTTATATCTCCTAGAATACGGGAAAAAGTAAAGAGCCGGAATTTTCTTCCCTGATGGTTAAAACCTTCATCATGAATATAATCTCCAAGTGATTTTTCCAGATGATTATAAATAAATCCCTGTAAAATTTCATTGTGAGAAACTGGTAAATAGAAACTTTTCGGAACATTAAAATGTAATTTTATCCTCATTGGTTTCTTAATATTTACCTCCTTTTTATTTCATAATAATCTTACTGTAATATATTCTCACCGACAAAATCCGCCGGTGTAAAAAAATATTTTATTATTTCCCTTTATTTCTCAACTTCTTTCTTCCGGCAGATTTTTTAAGGCTTCTCTCAAAAAATGTTCAACTTCTTTAAGATTTCTTCCTTCCCTGCGTATATTCACATCCAGAC
Source organism: Vulcanimicrobiota bacterium (assembly GCA_040217665.1). Lineage (GTDB taxonomy): Bacteria > Vulcanimicrobiota > SpSt-956 > SpSt-956 > JAKJGF01 > CALARM01. The sequence goes on along the minus strand of JBEHWP010000166.1, from coordinate 9,541 downwards.
ACCATGCGTAATAACGGGCATCCAGTTCGTATATTACATATTTATAGGGCTTTTTTAATCGTTTTTTTGTTACTCCCATATGAACTATATGTTCTTTTACTTTTCTTATTCTCTCATGCCACTCTTCATTATAGCCATTCATGAAATTTTCTATTTCAGGGAATCTTTCATACAGGTAATATTCCAGGACTTCTTTTACATTTTTATGAGCTTCTTCAAGGGTATCTCCTATGGCACCGAGTTCATATTCATAACAGTGGGCTGCATAAAGATCAAAGTCCACTCTCATTGCATAACTTACCTTTTCCACTCTGCCATTTATAATGAATTCAAGCGTATAAATATTTTTCATATTTTTATCTTTTTTATCCACAGAACTGACTTGTAAACAGTACAGGCTTATTCCTCAAGAATTCCTTTGTTTTTAAGAATATCCAGGTAATCGTCTAATCCCAGATGGCAGCTTAATAATTTTTTTAGATCATCGTGGGACAATTTCAGTTGTCCCCTGATTTTAGAAGCAATCTTACCAGGTATATCACCTTTCCCGTGAGAAAAATGAACTCTCAGTATTTTCTTATCTTTTACAATCAGCCATCCGTAATTATGACCTGTTTGACGAATTTGCAAATTTAATTTTTTGAATATTTTTTCAATTTCACTTTTCTTCATCTGACCTCAATTATCTCCTCAAGATACTGTAGCCACTGACCCGGTAATTTTCCTAAATTTTCTCTGTCAATCTTGAGATCTTCATAAAGATTAACAATATCAATACAAAGTCCATTAATAGCCTCATATTCCGTATCTCCGCTGGCAAAAGATTCTATGTCAGGAAGTGATGCTATAACAGTATTTCTGTCATATTCAATAGTAATATAGACAGGTCTTTTCAACGTATATTTATGATTCTTTAATGAATTTAATGGAACTATTTTATGATTTTTTTCAATGTTGTTTACTAACGTTCTGGACAGTTTTTTATATTGTTCTTCTGTTAATAACTGGCATTTCATAATGTCATGCCTCCTTTAAGGTTTTTCTTTCTTTTTTCCTCTTATATCTATTTTACTCCCGTTGTATAAAAAAACAAGATTTGCTATTTAACCCCGTAACTCTTCCTCATACCTTCCACTTCTTTCTTTATCTTTTCCCTCAGTCCCTCCGGCTCAAGAACCTCCATATGACTGCCGTACTGCATAACCCATCTCTGTATTTCCTCAAGACCTTCTGCCTGCATCCTGAGTGTCATTGAGCCGTCTTCATGGGTTTTTGCGTCTTTTATTCTCCTGTCGTATGTAAAATCAAATTCCCTTATCCACCGGCTCTGATATTCGTCTATTTTAATAACCACATCATGAATTTGACCTTCTTTATCTTTATATATGCCGAAAGATGTGGCCCAGAATTCTTCCGGTATGAAATCTTCTTTTACTTTAAAAATTTCTCCTGTTGCTTCATGTTCATGGATTCTACCGGGAGAAAAATAAATAACCTTATTTCTGTTATGGCAGTATGCGGCGAGATACCATTCACCCCTGTAATTTTTCATATGATACGGATCTATCACTCTCCAGTTTTTTTCATTTCTTGAAATGGTATAATAATATATTTTGAGCTGCTGCCTGTCTCTTATGGCACATATAAGATCTTCAAAGAGATCCATCCTGATTTTCCTTACAAACCCCAGGTCAAAAGAACAGCTTTCCCGAAAAGACCCTGTTTCCATTTCAAACTTATCGGGAAGATATTTCTGGAGTTTCGTAAAGGCAGAACGGAGCCTTTCTTCATAGGGGGTGTTTTCATACTGGGAAAGAAGTTTTTGCGCAAGAAGCAATCCGAATATTTCTCCTTCTGATAACATCATGGAAGGAAGAAAATATCTTTCTTCCGTATAAAAATATCCTTTATTCATAGGGCAATATTTGATTGGAGCTTTGAATTCCTTTTTCATGGTTGCTATATCCCTCTCTATGGTCCTCTGGTTTACCTGTAGTTTTCCTGCCAGATACGGAGATGAAGGATATTTACTGTCTTTTATGAGATCATTTATGAAAATGATTCTGTGAAGCTGGTCTGTCTGCATGGTTTACTCCTTTCAGGTGCTCAGTATATATGAATTTTGCTTACTATTTATAAATTATTTTACTTTTTCTACTATTTTAAAATTTCTATAAAAACATATTTTTTCCTCTATATTTTTATTTTTCTTATATATATATTTCACATGCTTCATAATTTTTTTCAATACATAAGAGAGGTCTTGCAATGGCAATGTCGTATAAATACTGGCACCCTGCCATATGATATTTTGTTCCGTAATCAGTTATAAAAACTATGGGACCTGTTCCTCCTTCGACTATTATGTTATCTCTGAAGTCATACCTTTCTCGTTTGTTACATAGACCCATATTTTTATTTATTAAAATTTTTTTATATGATATAATAGCACGATAATTCATACAGATGGAAGTGTGTTTTATGGAAGATTTTATTTTTAATTTATGTAAAATGTCGGGAAATATATTATTGAAATATTTCGGAAAAGATTTTAAACGCCAGGAAAAAATTGATGCAGGGTTTGTCACTCACGCCGATATTGAATCTGAAAATTATATAATAAATACTATAAGAGCTTCTTTCCCTGAAAGTGATATTCTTGCAGAGGAATCGGGAGAGGATGTTAAAGGTTATAAAAAGAAATGGATTATAGATCCCCTTGACGGTACTACAAACTTTGCCTGCAATATTCCCTTTTTTGCCATATCTATTGCCCTTGAAGAAGAAGGTATGCTTAAATACGGAAGTGTTTATAACCCTGTAACAGATGAATTTTTCTACTCTGAAAAAGGAAAAGGTATGTTTTTAAACGGGAAAGGTGTAAATATTTCTTCAGGAAATGATCTGTCTAAAGCAGTTTTTTCTACAGGCGATTATTATTACAGAGGCGAAAAGTTCCGCCGGTCTATGGAAATATTTAATAAAATATACGAAGCAACAAGGGTTGTACGTGTAACAGGCTCTGTTGCACTGTCACTTGCTTATGTTGCCTCAGGCAAAATGGATGGTTTCTGGATGGAATCCTTTAATTACTGGGACGTAGCACCGGGAATACTTATGGTGGAAGAAGGAGGGGGAAGGGTAACAGATTTTTATGGCCATCCGGTAAAAAAAGGATCTTCCATAATAGCTGCGAATAATAAACTGTTATCTGAATTACTCCCGGTACTATCTAACGGTCATGACCGGGCAGATCACAACGAAGAATGAAAATCTGTTCTTTCCGTCACGCGTCACGCGTCACGATTCTCATATAAATATCTGAGGATATTTCACATTATGGAAATTTTACTTGTAACCTTTTCTGCGGAAAATATATATCTTGAATATGCCGCTTACAGTCTTTACTGCCTGAAAGCATATGTATCGAAAGATAATTTGCCGGTAAATATTTCCGTAAAATGTTTTAACTGTTCCGTATCACTTCCGGAACAGGAGATGCAGAATAAAGAAATAATAGATTTTATAAGAGACAGAAATGTGAAAATTGCCGGATTCGGCTGTTATATATGGAATATGAAGCGTATCATGTCTCTGTCTTCCATGATAAAAGAGCGATTCCCTGATATAAAAATAATATTCGGCGGCCCTCAGGTTATGTATAAACCGGAAGAATTACTTGCCAGCCATTCTTTTATTGATATACTGGTCAGGGGAGAAGGAGAAGAGATTTTTGCCGATCTTGTAAGATATGCCGTTCATCCCGGCAGTAACCTGGAGGAGATAAAAGGGATTATATTCAGAAAAGACGGCTCTCTTATATCAAATTCTCCGAAAGAAGTACGTACGGAACTTGATATCATACCGTCTCCTTACCTTACAGGTTTATATAAGATAAAAAAAGGATATGTTTACCCGATTGAAACTACCAGAGGATGTGTCTTTGCATGTGATTACTGCCACTGGGGTATGACAAAACTCCGGTTTTTTTCTATCGAAAGGGTTAAAAAAGAAATAGATTATCTGTTGACAAATATGACCAGTATTTCTATGTTTGTAGATTCTGCCGTTAATTTTGATAAGAAAAGAGCTCTCGATATTATAAAGTTTATAAACAGCCGTAATAAAGGTACACTTATAACAATGTTTCAATCCATTCATTTTATGGATGAAGAATTTATAGAACTTTTAAACAGGTCTGCAGGCATATATTCAGAAATAGGCATACAGAGTTTGAACCCTCTGGCTTTAAAGAATATAAACAGGCGGGTTATAAAAAGAGAGGAATTTCTCAAACTGGGCCTTATAAAGAGACCTTTTACAATTGATCTGATTTATGGCCTTCCGGGAGATAATCTGCAGTTTTTTAAGAAAACCTTTGAAGAGGTTTTTCGTTATACAAACAATATAAGTATGTTTCGCCTGGGAGTCCACCCGGGAACACAGCTCTGGGAAAGACAGGAAGAATATAAAATGGAAATCAATGAAGATTATTCCATAATAAGCAATTATTCATACAGTAAATCTGATATAAAACATACGGAAAGGTTCAGGAAGAATTATGAAGAATTATTTACTCCTGTAGTATGTTCTGAATTTGTCTGGGAAGAAATATCTTCAATAGCTGATTCTGTAAAACTTTCTGTCTTTGATTTTATAAATAATTATTCAAATTATCTGAGGAAAAATTTTTCCCACGAATATATAAATACGATAAAAAATTCGGGAAGAGAAGTTAAACTGCAATCTTTACGGGAATTTTCTATGGCTATTGGAGGAGAAGCATTTTAATGAGACGTAATGCGTAATGAAAGTGATTTTAGAAAGGTTTTTACGCGTCACCCGTCACGATTTACACAGAGAGGAGAAATACGTTTGAAAAATATACTTGTAACAGGAGGAGCAGGATATATAGGCTCCCATACGGTAAGTTTATTACTGGATAAAGGATATAATACCATTACCTATGATAATCTTTCAGAAGGACACAGGGAAGCAGTGCTGGGAGGTGAGTTCGTAAAAGGAGAACTTTCCGATATTGATTGTCTGAAAGATACTATGTTACGATATTCCATAGATGGCGTTGTACACTTCGCGGCAAAATGTTACGTAGGAGAATCTATGGAAAACCCCCAGAAATATTATTATGAAAATGTGGTAAACGGACTTAATCTTTTAAAAGCTATGGTAGAATGCAATGTGAAACCGATTATTTTTTCATCCAGTGCTGCTACCTACGGTAATCCCCGTCATATTCCCATAACGGAAGAACATCCCAATGAACCTATAAATACATACGGTTATACAAAACTTGTTTTTGAACATATTCTCAGGGATTATGCCAGAGCTTACGGATTGAAATATATATCTCTGAGATATTTTAATGCCGCAGGAGCAGATCCGAAAGGAAGAATAGGAGAGAACCATTCTCCTGAAACACATCTTATACCACTTGTTCTCGATGCCGCAGCAGGTATAAGAGAAAATATTAAAATATACGGAAATGATTATGAAACACAGGACGGCACATGTGTAAGGGATTATATACATATCCTTGACCTTGCAGAGGCTCATATACTTGCGCTGAAGAGACTGGCTGAAGGCGGAGAAAGCTCTGTTTATAATCTCGGAACAGGAAAAGGTAATTCTGTGAAGGAAATAATAGAAGTCGCAAGAAAAATAACAGGTAAGGAAATTTTATGTGAAGAAATTCAAAGAAGACCGGGAGACCCGCCGGTGCTGATAGCCAGTTCGGATAAGGCAAAGAAAGAACTCCGATGGAAACCGGCTTTTGAAGATATTTACAATATAATAGAAACTGCCTGGAACTGGCACAGAAAGATGGTGAAAAGTTAATCGGGGAAAAGTGAAAAGTTAATCGGGGAAAAGTGAATAGTGAATAGTAATCAGTGCATGGTAATATAACTGATAACTGCTCACCGCTCACTGGTCGCCGCTCACTGATCGCTGTTCGCTGATCACTGAAAATGAGTCTTGCCTATGATGTTATAGACAATTTAACAGGCTATTCCAAAGCCATGTATTCTACCTGGTTTTATTACAAAGCTGAGAGATTTCTCTTTGATGCAGGAGAAGGTGTAAGCACTACCCTGGGTAATAAGATTTTTGGCATAAAAAATGTCTTTTTAAGCCATGGCCATTATGATCATATAGGAGGCCTTGCAGGTATTGTTCTTACAAGAAATTCTGCCATGGGTGATAAGACGAAACCTCTGGCAGTATATTATCCGAAAAATGATAATTTTATTGAGCTTCAAAAGGAGTATATAAGAAAATGCTGTTATAATCTTACTTATGACCTTACATGGCATCCTCTCGATAAAAACGATGAAGTACATCTTGATTCTGAAGCTAAAAATAGATTTATAAGATGCTTCCCGACAGATCATGCCAGGGGACACCTTACACTCGGCTATAATCTTCTGGAGAAAAGATCAAGATTAAAAAAGAAATTTTTGGAACTTCCTCAATCGGAAATTGTTAAACTTGTTAAAGACTACGGACAGATAACAGAACCATTGTTAGAAGCATTGGAAGAGAAAAAAGTTAATACGGAACAATTGAGGTGTCTGTTAAATAAAGAATTCAGAAGAGAAGATTTAACTGAAGAATTGAAGAAACGTAATATGTCAGACGAGTATATCAAAATTATTTTAAACCATGCCGGCAAATCTTTTATTACGGAGAATTATGAATATATTGTGTTAAGTTATGTAGGAGATTCCATGCCTGTATGTCCCGATGATGTAAGAGGAGCAGAAGTCCTGATGCATGAAGCAAGCTTTGTCGATAATGAAGAGAGAAAATATGATATTCATTCAACTCTTGAGGAAGCAATTAATGTGGCACAGGATGCACAGGTAAAGAGTCTGATTTTATATCACATATCTTCCAGATATAACTGGGATGAAATAAATAAAAAACTTTATTTTATAATGAAAAAAAAACAACTGGCCATTCCTGTAATAGTTGTTATTTCATCACATTTCAGAAATCTGTCGCCGGGAAAAATTTCAGGCAGAAACAGGTAAATCCCTTTTCCTGGCACCCTTTACACGTTACGTGTGACCTCTGATTATAGTACTTGAACCTTCGTGAAAAATGAATTATAATATAACAACCGACCTGTTTTATGGGAGGAGTTTGTGAAGTGCTTGTGAGAAAAAATTTCTTTATACTGGCTATTACTTTTTTATTCCTTTTTTCAGTGGTAAGGTTTGATGTGTCATCATCACAGGAACAGAAGGAGGAGAAAAAGAGTTCAAAGTTATCTCTTTCCTCTATAGACGAGATTTTTTATCTGGTAAAGAAAGAATTTGTATCTGATATAGATGTTAAATCCATGATGACCGGTTCTATGAAAGAACTGAAGAAGATCCTTCCTGCCGAAGCTGCTAAATTCCTGGAAATACCTCAAAATGAAGATATTGATGTTCAGATAAGTTTATATCGTAAAAATCTCTCCCGGATGCTGGATATGTACGGAGAAAAGGTTGGAAGGGATCATATTATAAGGTCAGCTATAACCGGTCTTATTGATAGTCTGAATGACCCTTATACCGTTTATTTTGATGAAGATGAATACGAAAGATTTAATTCTTCCCTCAAGGGTGGAAATTTTTATGGTATAGGAGTTCTTATCGAACTGGACAAAAACAATGAGAACCAACTCACTGTAGTTGAACCTATGAAAAATACCCCTGCTGAAAGAGCAGGTATTAAAAAAGGGGATATAGTTGTTAAAATTGACAGTATTTCTACAAAAGGACTTTCCATTGATGAAGCTATAGATCTGCTCAGAGGCCCCAGAGGGTCTGTTGTCCACCTCTTTATAAAAAGGAAGAATCTGGATGCCCTTCTGGATGTTGAGATTGTAAGAGATAAAATCCATGTAAGCAGTGTGGAAAGCACTATGACAGAAGATAAAATAGGTTATATAAAATTAAGTGTTTTCGGGGAAGATACCAATAAAGAACTGGAAGAAACACTTAAAGAAATGGAAAAGTCCGGTGCAAAAGGATATATACTGGATCTGAGAAATAACGGAGGAGGCTATGTTGTGGCAGCTCTCGATGTGTGCAGTAAATTTATGCCTCCCAATTCTGTAGTCGTTTATATAAAAAGCAGGAGAGAAGAGAATGCCTATAATACATATGGATCTGTCCATAAAACTGTTCCTCTTGCAGTTCTTGTCAATGAATCCAGTGCCAGTGCATCCGAAATAACTGCAGGGGCACTTCAGGCTTCTAAAAGAGCTGTCATTGTCGGCGTAAAAACCTTTGGAAAGGGTAAAGTTCAGACCATATATGAACTGGATAGAGGCGGAGGGGCAATAAAAATTACTACTGCTTATTATATGACACCTGATAGAAAAAATATAGATAAAAAGGGTCTGGAACCTGATATTAAAGTAGAAATGGATGCCGGTAAAGTCGGTGAAAAAGAAGATATTCAACTGAAGAAAGCAGAAGAGTATTTACGGGAATATATAAAATCGTGATGTGTGATGCGTATTAAATGAGGATCGTAACGCATTCGTTACCATAATCCCTGAACAGGGGTCGCTTAAACTTCTGCCTTATTTAATACTTAAGCTGGGGTTAGTCACTCTTAACACCTTTAATCCTTGTATAAGGAATATGTTGCGGTGTGTCAGTCATCTCTACAATTTCAGGAGATGATTTTTTTTGGCATAAAAATTGCAAAAAAATAATTAGAAATTTATAAAGAATTGGATGGATACAATCAGGAGAAATTTTTACTAAAAGCCATGACCGTGTCGGCCATAACAAAATATGAAAATTAACAGACAGTGAAGCATAAGACGTTATCTTTTTCATATAAAAAGCTATGACCGGAGCGGTCACAACAAAAAATGAGAATTTGTGTCTCCCGTTACGGGTTACGCGTTGCGATTCTCATGTAAATAGTTGAGGAATATTTAGCCTTACTGGCAAGGATTTATGTATTTCTTATCGAATTTCTTCCTGTTTACAGTCAATCCTCCCGTAATGTGTCACCCGTCACGGGTCACGAAATTAAGTTAGGAGTTAATTATATTGTATTTATACAGAAAAACCCTTTTAAGTTTATTTTTTTTTCCTGCTTTTATTATTTTTCTTTCTCTGAATATAGTTTTATCTCAGGGACAGTCTACTCCACCTTTACCTTCTGCTCCTTCTGCTCTGCCTTCTGCAATTCCTTCTCTTCCATCTTCTCCGGTTCCTCCTGCCACACCTCCTGCAGTTCCTCCTGCTCCGCCCACGGCACCTCCTTCTTCCGTCAGAGATGATGAAGAAAAATCCCGTGTCCAGATATCCTCTGACAATCTCTCTGGCGACGATAATAAAAAAATGTTCCGCTTCTGGGGAAATGTAAATATTCGGCAGAAAGATGGCCTTCTTACCTCTGATGAAGCTGTTTATAATTCTAAAACGAAAGAAGCATACGCAAATAAAAATGTAAAATTTACCAGGCCGGGAACAACCATTACATCGGATAAGGTAACTGTATATTACGA
>JBEHWP010000165.1:0-9962 GCA_040217665.1 Vulcanimicrobiota bacterium | reverse complement strand
TTGGGAACTTTTTATTCAAAATATTTTTATTTATGCCGGATAAAGTTCTTTTTCCAGTTCTGGTATTACAGCACCCATTTTTTTCCTTGCCAGTCCGAGACTTGCACTGTCATCAAGAAATAAAATCAGAGCATAATTATCTTTTATCATAAGAGATATGATACTATAAGCATCAAATGATATAATAAGCTCTCTTACTGGACCCATTTTGAGATCTTCTGCCAGAGAATTGGCTATTTTAAGAATTATTGCCAGTTCTCCTCTCACAAAGGCAGGATCTGAAATGGTCTTTCTTGTACTGACTTCTATCTCTTCACCTTTGAGACTTATTATTATGCCGGCAAGTGCACCTTTTACATATCCAAGTAACTGTGATATGACTTTTACCTTTTTTTCTGCCATAATGACCTACCTTCCAAATTAATTTGCCAGATTAATTTTGTTTATATAGAGAACGAACAAGTTCCAGTTCACCGGGCCTGTCTACATTTATTCCTATTTCAGCGTAAGGGGTTACTATAGATATAGTTTTACATTTAAATAATTCTGACGTTCTTTTTTCCAGATCTTTTCTTGTAGCCTGTCCTGTCGCAATTTTCAGTAAAGTTGTTGCTCCCAGCATTCTTGCCATTTCCAGAGGATTTTTTCTTTCCTGTGTCATTTTATCCATAAGTTCTGTTCTGTATTTATCGCATATTTCAGGTTTTAACATTACCAGCCCGCCACCACAGAAAGTACCATCTTTTAACTTTATATAAGTATTTCTGGCATCTGGAAATTTCTCTACCATATCTTCTTTACGTAAAATAGAATAATAATATTCTCCGTCCGTTTCATAACACCTTCTCACGAAATCGTCTACTGCTCCGTCTGTTAATAAAGGCAAATCTGCCATAACTAACAGTAACCTTTGAGTATCTGCCGGTATATATTTAAGGCTATTAACCACTGTCTTAACAAGGCTTTCTCCGCTGTTTCCTATTACATTTACCGGAATATTCTTTTTTACCTGTTCTGTTACAATATTTTCTGGTATCATCAATATTATTTCTTCTACGAGGGATGCTTTTTTTAAAGCTTCTATGACGTATTCTAACATAAAGCGATTATTTATTTCTATAAAAGCTTTATTAAACGTATTTTCTCCGCAATTTTTAAAAGAATTATCCAGTTTACCGCCTGCCAGTATTACAGCTTTTACAGGTTTCATGTTACATTCCTTTGAGGTTTTTGGGTTTCAGTTGCCAGGTATCGGGGTAAGAAATTTTAAAACCCATAACCCGTAACCTATTAATATCTTCCCACTGTTTTTGTTATAAAACAGGACTCTTTAAATTCTTCTTTAATTTTTTTCGCTATTTCAAATTTTTTTGTTAAAGCAAAAACAGAAGAACCGCTCCCTGATAACAGATGTTCTGTTGCACCGATTATATCCAGTTTTTCTTTTATGGTTTTTATTACCGGGTAGTGTTTTTCTATTATATCTTCAAAGCTATTGAATAAGAGATTTTTATCTGTTAAACTATCAATATTGCTGATAAAATCCTCCAGATTTATACACTTCTTCATTCCGGGGTTCCATTGTTTATAGGCCCATCCGGTAGATACAGATATATCAGGTTTTATTACAATTACCCATAAATCAGGAGTACGAAGAGATTTTATTAATTTTTCTCCTCTTCCTTCTGCCAGGACAGTACCACCTTCCACCAGGAAAGGCACATCTGACCCGATAGCAGCCGCAACCTGTAACATTTCAGAATATGTCAGATTAAGTCCCAGTAATTTATTTAATCCTCTGATAGTAGCTGCACCGTCACTGCTGCCACCGCCAAGGCCTGCAGCTACAGGAATATTCTTCTTCAGAATTATATTGATTCCTTTATTATATCCTGAAATTTCTTTAATAAGTTTTGCTGCTTTATATATCAGGTTGTTTTCATTACATGGCACAGTGCTATCAGAACAATTAATAATTATACCTTCATCTGTTTTTTCTAAAATTAACTCGTCAGCCAGTGAAATAGTTTGAAAAATAGTTCTGATTTCATGATAACCATCAGACCTTTTCTTTATTATCTCAAGATACAGGTTAATCTTGGCAAAAGCTTTTTCTGATAGAGAAAACAATTAAAATGCCCCTCAGATAGGGCTGTCTCAAAAGAATTTATCATCATTAAAACAAGTTAAATTATATAACATAAGGTTATGAAATTTTTATTCTTCAGATTGATTTAATTTTAATGAAAAATACTTCTGAGACGTGCCCTGCATATTTTATATAGATGGCATAAAGCCTCCACCCATACCAAAATCTAAAGATACTGCCGGTCCTTTGGACTCAACTTTTTTCTCTCCTTCTATTTCTATAATCATCTTTGTCAGAGTATTTACAGACTGGCCTGTAGGAAGGGTCATCCAGGTTTTCGTTTCTGCAATCGATTTTACAAGTCTTCCTTCATTGTGATCAAAATATGTTGTTCCTGTTACCAGGATAGTCTGGGTCACATCTTCCTGGAGTGGTATTGTAGTTTCAGGAGTGGAAACATTAATTTTTGAACATTCATGATTCTTCATTTTTTCGAAAGCTTCCAGGGTATGATTGGTTTTCAGAACAACAGTCTTGTCTGTGCCCGGTATTTCTATGGTGCTTTCACCTGACCAGTTTTCGCCTATACCTACCTGATTTTCAGGGAAGGAAGCATGAGTCTGTCCACTACCTGCTCCTCCTGCACCAAGTTGAGACACTTCTCCATTTTTTTTCATTTTCATAGGGATAGTCTGTCCTACACTGGGTACAGGGATTTCTTCTCCATCTCTTGTTAAAGAAGCAGAATCTATTGATACCTCCACTTTCATTGAACCATCAGGAAATACACTGCTTATAGTCTGAGTTGTCATCATTTCCATTACAGAGGATATGCTTTTTGTCTGCCCCTCTTCTGTTATTTCTGTGCTGGATTCTACAAGAGTTTTATATTTTGATACATCACCCTGTTTTAATTTGTACTCCAGCTTTACTTTTTTCCCGTTCATTATTTTGTCCCTTCCTTTCAAAAAATATCTACCTATTTTTTAGAGATTGCCATGAAATAAACAGATAGTTTTTATTTTATAATTAATTTACAATTAATTCTGACAAAATTCGACAGTTGCTTTTTTTTTCCTGCTAGTGTATATTTTTTATTATATTATTTACATTAAGGAGGAAAACATGGAAAGGACATTATTAATAATTAAACCTGATGCAGTGCAGAGAGGTTTGATTGGTAAAGTTATATCCAGATTCGAAGAGAAAGGACTCAGGGTGGCGGCTCTCAAGCTTATAAAGCTTTCTTCTGAAAAGGCAGGAGAATTATATGCCCCTCATAAGGGAAAGAGTTTTTATGAACCGACTGTGCAGTTTATGACATCTTCTCCTCTGGTAGCTATGGTGCTTGAAGGAAGAATGGCTATAGGGCCTGTTCGTAAGATTATTGGAGCTACAAGACCGGAAGAAGCAGTACCGGGAACGGTAAGAGGTGATTTTGCTACGAGTGTACAGCTGAATATAGTTCATGCTTCTGACAGTCCTGAAAATGCAGAAAGAGAAATTTCTATATTTTTTGATAGAGATGAAATTCTTGATTATACTGTAGTTTCTGAGATATGGAGCGGAAATAAAGAGGAAGCCGGTATCAGGGCGTAACGTGTAACATGTAACGCGTTACGGGTAAAGCATGACCTGTTACGCGTTACACGTTGCGTGTTATAATTTTTTTTAATGGAAATAAATACTGAAAAAAACGGAACTTTATATATATGTGGCACTCCTATAGGTAATATGGAGGATATAACTTTTCGTGTCATCAGAATACTCGGAGAAGTTGATTTAATTGCTTCTGAAGATACGAGAAGAACAGTTAAGATTTTAGAAAAATATAATATAAAAACTCCCCTTACAAGTTATCATAAATACAGCAGTAAAGGTAAAATCGACCAGATTATTGGCTGGCTTAAATCAGGCAAGAATATAGCTCTTGTATCAGATGCGGGAATGCCCGGCATATCAGATCCGGGAGAAGAACTTGTAGCACGATGCATAGAAGAAGGAGTTCCCCTGATTGCTGTTCCCGGTCCGTCAAGTCTTACAACTGCTATTGTTCTATCAGGTCTTCCTTCTGATGTTTTTGTATTTGAAGGATTTTTACCGAGAGACGGTAAAAGCAGAAGAAAAAAACTCAGGGATTTAAAAAAGGAAAAAAGAACAGTTGTTTTTTTTCTCTCTCCCCACAGAGCCTGTGATGATTTAAAAGATATTCTTGATATATGGGGTGACAGAAGGCTTTTCTTTGGCAGAGAACTTACGAAAAAGTTTGAAGAATGCTGGCGCGGGAAGATTTCTCTTTTAATAGATTTTTTATCATGCAGGGAAATTATTGGTGAAATTGCACTTGTTGTTGAAGGTTATTCCGGAAAAGAAGAAGTTTATGAAACAGGTGAAGAGGAAATTAAGAAACAGATTAGAATATTTTATTCTGAAGGTTTTTATGGTAAAGAAGCAATCAAAAAAGTAGCTTCTGTTACAGGTGTTTCAAAGAATGATATATATAAAATTTATCTTTCGATAAAGGATGAATTAAGTGAAAAGTGAAGAGTAGGGGCGACCCCCTGTGGTCGCCCTGTGAAGAGTGAAGGGTGAGTAGGGGCGTTTTATTAAACGCCCTGATTATGAAGGGTGAGTAGGGCGGAGAACCGTATTCGCCCATTACCGGTGAGAGCACGCATTACGCGTCACCCGTTACACATTACGAATTATAAAGAGGTGACTTGTTTGTTCGGAGTTAATTTGGATGTCATTGGCCTGATTGAAAGTGAATTTAAAGACAGAGAAGATTTTTTCAATAACCTTTCAGTTGGTGCTGTGAGACAGGATTTATCGTGCCGTATGGCAGACAGGCAGATAGAGTTTCTTTCCAGTATGTTGCCGGAGAAATGGAAAAACCCCTGCAGGGCTATGCTTGTAAAGGTAATGGATTTTATTTTGTTGTATTACATGAAAAAAAGTGAAAAACTTTCACTTACAGAAGGTCTTTTATTATTTCATAAATCTTCTGAATGGATTGAAGAGGCAAAAGAATTTTTATCAACATGTGATGTAATCGGTGAAAGAGGACAGATATTTCTTGATTGTCTTTATGCCCACAGAGAAGGCATGTATAATCTTTCTGTTCCGGTTCTTCATATTCAATTAATGAGACTTATGTCGGAAGTTTCCTTTAAACCGAAGGTTATGAAAATGGAAAGCGGTATTATACCGGGTACAGGGCAGAACATAAAGATTACAGGGCTCTGTATAAACATACCTGTAAAGGGGAAATTGAAATTTTTAGACGATACAGCTTCTGAAATATTACAGGGTATAGATAATTTTGTATCAGGCAAAAGAGGAAATATTCTTTCCGGCTCAGAAGTATCTTATGGCACAGTGGAAAATTCTACTGAACTGGTGATGTTTTTACACATACTTTTTCTGGCTCTTGGTATGGAGTAAGATTTTCGGTAAAAGTGAATTTACATGTCATAAAAAAACACAATCTTTACTTGTTGGATTTAAAGAATTTTTCTGATATAATATTATAGAATTTATGCGTTACGATTAAAAGGATTTACCCGTCACGCGTCACGCTTCATTGTGAAAGGTTATAGAATTTAAATGGCTATTATTTGTTCCAACTGCGGTGGATCAAATTATGATGAAAATGATGTATGTCTTGATTGCGGCTTTTTTGTCAACGGATTACCTGCAGGAACACTACTGGACAATAGATATGAAATTCTGGAAGCATTAAAAGCCGGAGGTATGGGGGCAGTTTATCTGGCTTTTGATACGAGACTGCATCAACACTGTGCAGTAAAGGAAATGTTTAATACTTCTTCCGGTCAGAGCGGACAGAAAGATTATATAATCAAACGCTTTATGGAAGAAGCCAAGTTACTTGCCGGTTTAAACCATCCATCCATACCAAGAGTCATAGATTATTTCAATACAGGAGAAGATAAATATTACCTGGTTATGGACTATATAAAGGGCCGCGATTTATACAGCTATATTTTTGAGTCGGGAGAAAAAGGTTTGAGTGAAGAACTTGTACTGGACTGGGCCCTTCAGGTATGTGATGTGCTGGATTATCTGCATACCCAGCCAAGGCCCATATTACACAGGGATCTGAAACCGTCCAATCTTATTCTGAGAGACAGTGACAGCCGTATAATGCTCATAGATTTTGGACTGGCAAGAAATGTCAATCTTCAAAGCCATACTCAGAAGACAGTTGTTGGTACAATGGGGTATGCGCCTATGGAACAATACCAGGGACATCCTGAACCAAGGAGTGATATTTATTCTTTAGGAGCTACTATGCATTTTCTTCTTGTAGCAGAAGAAAGTATGCCTTTTAAATTTCCTCCTGTAAGAGAACTCAGACCTGATATTTCTCCCTGGATGGAAAGAGTAATACAGAAATCATTGAGTCTTAAACCTGAAAATAGATTTTCTTCTGCAGAAGAAATGTACCGGGTCCTTTCCGGAGAACTCTCTATAGATGATCTGATTTTTAATCCTGATGATGTAGATGGCTTTGATATGACTCCTGCTCCGTCTATTAAAGAAAAACCTTCTGCAGCAAGAGGATTAAAAGCTTCTGTCGCAGTTAGCCGTCCTGCAGATGATCCTTATACAGGGCTTGATTCCAAAAAGATTATTACTATGGCCAAAGGAGCCAGAGATAGAAGAATAGTTGAACCTTTGATTAATATCCTGCTCCATGACCCGTATGATGAGAATCGCAGATCTGCAGCTACAAGTCTCGGAGAATTCGGAGATGACAGGGCTGTTGAGCCTTTGATACAGTCTCTAAAGGGGGAAGAACAGGAACATGTTCTGACTCATGTAGCCTGGGCACTTGGTAAATTAGGAGATACAAAAGCTACAGAAGCACTCTTTGAATTTTATGAAAAAGATGTAAGTAAAAAAGTAAAAGATTCTATAAAAAGTGCCCTTGTAGAAATTGGAAGCAGGAGGCAGAACGGCGAAATAGTAAGATTTCTTTTTAATCTTATTGATGAGGATTTTACTGAATATGCCCATATCCTTCCCGATGACAGTTCTCTTTATTTTCCGTCTCTGAAAAATCTGTTAATTGAGACTATAAGAGATTATGACCGTGTAACTGTTCAGTTTCATCTCGGACTTATTTATTATTCAAAAGGTCAGAAAAATTATTCTCTTAATCATTTTGAAAAAGCTCACAGGTGGATGAAAGAAAAAAAACATCCGGGAGCACTTCTTTTTATAGGAAAAATTTATCAGGAAAAAAGAGAGCTTGACAGGGCAATAGAACATTTTGAGCTGGCTATGAAATTAGATTCTTCCTGTAAAGAAACTTATGATCTATTGATAAATGCCTATTATGATCTTGCCAGGGAAGATGCCAAGAGGTGTCTCTTTGATGAGGAGCTTAAAGGCTATAATAAGATTATAGATGATTTCCCGGACCATATTGATACTCCTTTTTTTTGTGGTCTTGTTGCTATCAAACAGAAAAATAATAAAGAAGCACTCAAGTATTTTACGGAATATCTCGAACATGGCAGCAGAAGATATGTACAGGAAGCTCAGGAATATATAAAAGACCTGCAACAAAATATCTTTGTTAAAATTTTCTCCACTATAAAAGAACTTTTTAAAAAGAAAGATACACCGGAACCTGTTAAAAAAACCAGGGATAAGCGTAAAAGGTAATTTAATATGCTTCAATGTCCTGAATGTGGTGCAGAAAATAAGAAAGATGCCAAATTTTGCAGTGAATGCGGTAACTCTTTTATTCCTGATGATGTCCCCAGAGAATTCAAGCCTCTTGTTCATGGCTCTATCCTCCTGGATAAATATGAGATCTTAAACAAAATAAAAAGTGGTGGTATGGGATCTGTATATAAAGCCAGGATAAAGGATTCTTCTGACATATATGCAGTAAAAGAACTGATAAACTTTTCTATGGATGAAATAAAACAGCACGAAGCTATAAAAAGATTTAAGAGAGAATCCAACATATTGTCTGAATTGCAACATGACAGCCTGCCTTCCGTTATTGATTATTTTTCCATTGGAGGACGATATTATCTGGTTATGGATTTCATAGAAGGACAGGATTTAAGCATTATAGCTTCCGAAGCAGGGGAGGGAGGACTTCCTGAAGATGACGTAGTAGAATGGAGTATTCAAATATGTGATGTACTGGAATATCTTCATAGCAGAACTCCGCAGATAATATACAGGGATATGAAACCATCGAATATCATGATAAGGAACAGGGATAATAAAGCCATACTTATAGATTTCGGTATAGCCAGAACCTTACAGAGTACTGAAGATATATCCATTACCAAGACTGCCATAGGAACAGTCGGCTATATGTCTCCCGAACAGTACAGAGGAAAACCTGAGGCAAGAAGTGATATATATTCTCTCGGAGCTACCATGTATCATTTGCTTACCGGTTCCCCTCCTATTCCTTTTTCCATACCGCCTCTGAGTAAATACAGGCCTGATATTTCGGACAGAGTAAATGCAGTTGTAATGACTGCTGTAAAGATCAAGACTGAAGATAGATTTAAATCTGCTCTGGAAATGAAACAGGCCCTTATGGGTTTGATTAAGATAGATAAATCATCTCAGTATCTGACACGAAAAATCAAGGTATCTCCTTCACAGAGACAGCAGGAAGATCCTTATACAGGAATGGATGCAAAGAAAATTATTTCTATGTCAAAAGGTTCAAAAGATAAAAAGATAGTTCCTCATTTAATTAATATTCTCGTATCAGATCCTCATGATGAAAACAGGAGAAACGCTGCCAGTGCACTTGGAGATTTAGCTGATAATCGTGCCATAGAACCTCTTATCATGTCTCTTTCCCAGGACGATGAATATGTCACGGTAAATGCTGCATGGGCCCTTGGTAAGCTCGGAGATTTAAGAGCCATAGAACCATTGTTTCAGCTTTATGAAAGTACTCAGTCTAAAACAGTTAAAAATAGTCTTCAGAAATCATTGATAGATCTGGCCGGTAAGAGAAGTAGCGGTGAAGTGGCAAGATTTTTAGTCGGTCTTATTGAAGAAAATAATGATGGCTACAGGGAGATTCTTCCTGAAAATAAGGATTTATATTTTCCGTCTCTCAAGGAGCTTGTCATAGAATTTTTAAAAGAACCTGACAGACTTAAAGTAAGATTTCATCTGGGCATACTTTATTTATATACAGGAGCTTTTAATGATGCCATAATACATTTTGAAAAGGCCTATAAACTTGATAAGGATCAGATTGATGTCATATTATTTATGGGCAGAGTCTATGAGGATAAAGGGGAATTAAATAATACGATAAAAACCTATGAAGATGCCTTGAAAACCTCTCCTTCTTCCGCTATTTTACAGGATGTTTTTTTAAATTCCTGCTATAAGATGGCCCGGGAATATGCTCAAAAAGAAATGTTAACTGAAGAAATGGATTATTATAACAAAATAATAACTGTTCTGCCTGAACATCAGGAAACCCCTTTTATGCAGGGAAATCTGGCTTTAAAGCAAAAAAATCTGAAAAAAGCCATTCAATATTTTACTGAATATATAGAAAAAAATCCTCAGGGCAATTATGCAATCGAAGCCTCTCAACTGCTGGAAACTTTACAGCCGCCAAATAATTTATTAAAACTCTTCTCCAGGATAAAAGGACTGTTTAATCAGTGAAAAGGGAACAGTGAATACTTATTACCGCTCCAGATAAGTCAGTATCCATTTCTAAAACCTGTCCCTGTCCGGACTCTTCCGGAAAAGATATGATCCTGTTACGTGGCAAACTGGTTTTACAGACTGTTAATATTTTGCGTCTATATAATTTATAACTCTCTTTTACTACGGCATA
>JBEHWP010000164.1:0-10005 GCA_040217665.1 Vulcanimicrobiota bacterium | reverse complement strand
ATAATAATTCTGTCTTCTTATCCGGTCAAAATCTGATATGCCATAGGGTATTTTTTTTCTCTTCATAAAACCTCACCTCTTTATTATTATATCAGATATGAAAAAAAAAGAAATCTTTATATAGCCGAAGAAATCGGTAGTGTTCATATTTATTTTCGCAACAAATTATATTTTTCTTATATTAATTTTATCAGGACAGTATGGCGAATTGTCAAATTACAGATTATATACATTATTTACATTGCTGAATTATGCAGGAATTATTAATAATGACAAAATAAAAGGAGAACAGATATTATGAAAATAAATGGTTTTCAACAGAAGTATAATAAATAAAAGAAAAACAGAGTGGGATGAAGCAATAAAGAGTATCGCAAAACAGGAGAAGCGTGCCATAAGGGCAAAATCGAAGATTCCGTCCTTATGGCCTGATGGTTCTGTGAAACCTCAGAAAAAATAATATATCATTAATCACGAAGGTATAGTGAAATTATAAATCTATCATTATTTTCGGGGACTGGGTGAAGGTAATATTTAATTATAGAAGTTTTCTGACATCCCTTTAATGGGATGTTTTTATAATGGTATCTTTTCTCATAACATATTTATATAAAATTCAAAAACGATAGTAATTTAGAAGAACTATGTGTTATAGAGGCAAGTAATCTCATATATAAGGGCGTACATATTTATCCAAATGGGAATAATCATTATAAAGAAGCATTTTGGAATGGTCTATATCAGAGGCTAACTGAACAAGTGTTACAGAAGTATTTTCGAATTTCTTTTTTGATACCTCCTTTAAACTTTCCTTTAATACATGGCAGGCAACAACAGAAATAGGTCCACCATGTGTTACTATTATTATATTATCATCAGGCTTATGGTTTTTAACTATTTCATTTAATCCTGCAGTTACTCTGTTATATACTTGCTGAACCGTTTCTCCTCCGGGAATATTATTGTTAACCGGATCTTCATACCATTTTTTTAAAAATGACACACCGTCCTTATCTTTATACCTTTCCATTACTTCATTCCTGGTCTGTCCTTCCCATTCACCCATATTAATCTCTTTAAAAGAAGGAAGTTTTCTGGGTATTAAGTGGAGTTTTTCACCTATCGCATTTGCAGTATCCATAGTCCTATCAAAAGGACTTGAATAAATGGAAGTAAAGTTTTCTCCGCTCTGAATGAACTGATCTTCAAACCTCCTAGCTACTTTCTTTGCCTGTTCTCTTCCCATTTCATTCAACGGAATATTGCTTTGCCCCTGGAAACGACCTTCTTTGTTATATATTGTTTCTCCGTGACGGATTAAATAAATATTCATATAATAATCCTAATGCATAAGGTAGAGATTAATTTATTATAGATTAAATTCATATATATAAATATTATATTTTTTTCAGTTACAAGTCAATCCCTTACCTGTAAAATTTTCTCCATGAAATAGATACCTCATGCATCCCTTTTTTCTCTAATTTTTTAAATAAATATATGATTTCTTTCTTTATCTTCTATTTATCAGTAGAATAAAAAAAAAGTAAAAAAAATTATAAGAAAAAAATAAAAAATTCTTCTAAAAAATACAGAAAAAAGTCTTTAATGGTGGACATAAGAGGAAATTTTTAAAAATCAATAGAAATGTTGCGAAAATAGAAAACTACAGATTAAAGAAAAAGGATTGTCGTTGTAAACATAAGGTGGTCTGCAATGATTTCTCATAATACAGTGATGATAGGAATCTATTTCACTTATATTTAAAATACAGGAATAAATTTTCATGAAGTTATTTGATTATTTCATCTGCCAGGGCCAAAAAATATTGGTTCTGCTCTGCAATCTCTATTCGGGCATTTTACCATCAGCCATCCATCTTTATCCTCTATTTCCTTCAGAAATTCTTCAAGAGGGAATTCTAAACCACATTTCCAGCACTTCATTGTTTTAGCAAGGGCTGCCATAATCTCACTATTATCTCCTTCACGTATGACCATTATAAGATTTAATAAAGGATATAATCGTTTATCTTTTTTTAATACATCCAGATCAGTATCATTCTTTCTGCCTCGAAATAAATCACCAAATAGACTCATCTAATGTCCCTCCTTACTATATTTAATCAGAACTTACGTAAACGGTATAACAAAATCACTCTATATGCCGGTATCATTATCCCATCCACCATCATAATAAGCCTCGATTTGTAACGATAATAGCATTTCGGATGCAACTCCTAACTCAATGCCGTTTTGGTCCATCCATTTCAGCAATCTGAATAATTTTCGTTTGATATGCTTCCGCTGAGATAAATATTCCCGATCCGAACATATATCCAGTAACTGGTGGTAACATTCACCCAATTCATAAGCTCCTGCCTCTGATAAATTTCCAGCAAAAATTTTCTCTGCATGCATCACATTTTCTTGAGCCGCTTTAACCCGGTTTTGTTTAATTCTCTCCCTTGCCAGAAGTCCGGCATCGGAACATATTTCATCCTTATGTTCACCGAATAACAATTCGAACACATTCTGAGAATTATACTGAATCATATCAACCTTACCTCCATATAATCGTTCTGTCGCCTGTACCCACAAAATTACCACAGTGTATGCATCTCAGGCCAAAAGGTTCGCCTCCTATTTTATTAATCAGTACCTTTAATGGATTATCTTCCGACAATGCAAGAACCTTTTCTATAGGAGCGTAAACCTGCTCAAGTTCAAGCCCGCAATAATATTCTCTGCATGTAGCACAGTAAAATGTCGCTTTTGCTCCGGGCGAATGTAAACAGACGATACGGTCCCATATACAGGGAGCTTCACATATATGCAACTCATTTCCACATTTTTTGCGTGGAAGAGAGTCAAAAGTTTCATAACCAGGATCACCGGGAGAAGGTGGACGGGATAAAAAATGTTCCAATACATCAATCTCATATTCTCCTCCGAATGCCATTTCGCTCCTGGTGTTTTCTGCTACAGGTTTTTTTCCTGACGATGGTAACAACACAAGGCAGGATGTTAAATCATCGAAATTTCTTCTGAACTCATCAAGCATAGATTTACAGTGAAATCCACCAATTGATATGATTGCCCGGTCAAGACATCTCTGTCCCAGCTCATTCTGAAGGTTTTTCAACATTTCTTTTCCACGGGGAACAGAGCTTTTATAGAATTTTCTTGCTATTGATTCAGCTTTATCAAGGAATTCAATGGGACCGGACATGTCACAGTTCGTCTCTATAAGCACGGGGAATTTCATCATAAACCTGGCTTTATTGTCAACAGGATGTTCTTCAGAAAACCCTTTTGCTTTTTCAGGAGTAAGTATCAAATTAACCCTCTCTCTGACATCATAAAAGAGAAGATAGAGAGCTAAAACCTGCCCATCGATATCGCTAAAAGATGCTCTTCTGGCAATCTCTATTTCGATTTGCTCTATCTGTCTGAATAGCTCTGATGTGAGAAGATTCTCATATTTTCTTATATAGCGGGCATAACGGATGATATTTGGGATACGTGTGATGGAACCGGTAAATATAGCTAAATCAAGTATAAAATGGTACATATCACCAGCAGAGAGACTGCCTGCAGAATATTGCTTTTGTTTCTCCTCAATGAGTGTCGCAATAGCAACTGGGCCGTAAAGCATACCTGTCAGAAAAGCCTTTTTTTGTTCATCGGGCGTAATATCGGCTTCTGCCAGTCTGTTCAGTTTATACTGTGAACCATACATAGAGGTTCGATAAAATTGCGATTCACAAAAAGCCTGCATTTTTTCCGGAGAGGCCTGAAGAATATCTGTTAACAATCTGGCCTGAACCTCTATATTATCAACTGAATTCAAATTATGAAACACTTCCGGGGCTAAAGATTGCAGTGATTTCCCTATCCATTGTGCCGGTTCGAACAGATCTCTTACAAGCTCATTCATCAGTATGTTCCGCTCACGTTCGGCACTATCGAAATCAATATTGCTTTCTTCTGTTATCACATCCCATAGTTGTTTGAATAATTTCATATCGTGAAGAGAAAAAAACGTTCCTTCTGCTTCCGTATAAAGAAATTTCACATACTCGCTTAATGTCATTTTTTCATTTTCATAAGCTCTTTTAGTCTCTAATATTATGCCAAGTTCGCTGCTGCATTCTTTACTTTTCACCATTAAAAACTCATCAACAATATTAAGAGCCTTCTCTATAGCCCTGTATTCTGCTCTCAATTCAGACAGTGCATGTTCAGATTCGCGGTATAATGTCATATTATCAATCCCTACAAGTGTGATTTCCGCTGAAGACATGGCCTGAGCATATTCTTCAGATTTTATTCCCAGGGCTTTTTCTCTTAAATCATAGATCACCTTATTATATGATGTTCGTTTCATCTCCTCTCCTGCAGAAAAACCTTCAAGAAATACCGTAGTGACTCCGGCACCTTCAGCAAGTTTTCGAATTATTTTTGAACGGTTCATTTCTATTACAGGATCAAGTGTTTGCTGTCCCTGACCACTTCCGTAAGGTATAAAGAACAAAATCGGTTTCCCGTTAGGATAGATAGAGGCAATATGGCATTGTGAGTCATCCATCCATGAGGATTTTAGAAATATTTTTATATCTGACGGAAAATCAGGAAGGAGTCTTTGTAGAAATTTTTCAGTTATATTCATTTAATTACTCCACATTCATGTGAATTACATATTATCCAATAAGGAAATGATAGCCGGGCCATTCTTTTGAAGTTTACTGGCAAATTGCCGCAATTCTATAGAGCGTTCATAAAATTGTTGTACAAAAAAACGAATGGCACAGCCAGACAACTCACACCTGTTAAGGTATCCGGCAACTGTATCCTCTCCTTCTACAATCCAGATTCTTTCTATATATCGTACAATAAAATAATCACAGATAGTATCATGACTGAACATCAGGCTTTCTCCAACAGGTTTCATTAGAGAATAAACAGATATTTCAGATTCGAAGAATTTATATATATCGTTTGTGGTATGCCAGGTATGTGTGAGTACAATTTCTTTAAGTTCTTTCATAGAAGCAAATGAACGACCAATACGAAAGAAATATCCTGCTATTGTAATCAGGCATTCTATTTTGGCATCAATATTGTCTTTATAGACAGATAAATGTTTTTTTCGCTCGAACGCCGCATATACGAAATGATCTATTAATATATATTCGTTTATTATCTTATCCTTCAATTGGTTGCTATTCCAGTCAATTTCAACAATCATTCGCGCATAAAGGGGACGGGATGCCATATCCTTCAAACCTGCCTGTTGACTCACTATCTGAATGATAGTCGCAGGGTTTTCGACAAATCCACTGCATAAATTAACATAACATTCAAAATCCGAGAAATCCCACTTCTGTAAATATAACGGGCTAATGTTTTCATTACGGAGCATAGCTTCACTTAACAGACCGGTTCTGCATGTCACAACGGCATCGTTATTCCCCTTACAGGTTATAAGCTCGTTCATCCATTTGTCTGCCATTTTATCATGATAAATATAAGGTATCTCATCCAGTCCATCAAAAATAAGAAGTAACTGTCCGTTTCTCCATTTTTTCCTAAAATCTTCACGATCAAAAGGGTAATTTTTACAGGGGTCTATTACATTAAGGACTGCTTCCAATAGATCTGTATTTTTAGCTCTGGTATAATGTAGCGTACGTAAAGGAATAATTATAGCCAGCTTACGGGGGGTTGTCTGCTTTATGTCTTCAGTCACTTCGTATAAAAATCTCCTTGAAAAATAACTCTTCCCCATTCCATAAAATCCTAAAATAAGAGGAACCTGTTTATTTAGCAGTACACTCTTACAAAAACTAACAAGATCTTCCTGTTTCCTTTCCAAATTCTTTTCTTCCTTATTAAATGAATATTTCACCGGAACAAACACATGTTTTTCATCATCTATTATCAGGGTTCCTGTCCACTCATCTGGTACTACCGGTATACATATGTCTATCCTTCTCTGGGCCCCCATAGGTTCCGGTTCTCTCCTCTCACGTATTTTTCTGGCTACTCTGTTAAAAATCGTCCATCCATCGTTACCAAGGGGACAATTTAAATGTACGTTCCTATCAGTAATGTCTATGAGGCGATTAATTACGGGAGTAAAAACATTCCATTGCCGTAATTGAAGCTCCATCTGGAGAATAGCATCCTGCAGGGGAGCTTCGGCACATGTCGTAATATCAGGAATAAGATTTTCATATTCACATGGAATCGTATAATTAAATGTAACAACTCCTGCGCCTGTTATATCTATATGTGACACAAACCAGTGTTTCCAGGTATGAAATTTATCATTAGGGAGAAGACCGGGCCAGTACTGCTGTATATAATGGTTATTAACCCTTCCCTGTCCTGCATCCATAGCATCGCCAAGCCTGAGCAGGTAAAGCAATCTGGAGAGATTAGTTTCCTGTGGAAGGTATATTTTATAAATATTTGTAATCTCGCTGGAAATTTCATTGATATTGGAAATAGCATGACCTTCACAAAGAAGGGCAATTGCCAATAACTCGCCTCTGATATTAAAGGTATTTACATTACTCTGACAACAGTTTTGATGATTTAAGAGTCCCTCTACCATCTTTCGGCTCAATATATGATGTTTAGCCCGAATTGCTTCGAGTAAAGATGATGAATATGGCACATAGCCGGAATGTGAATGATAATTAATTACTTCGTTCAGGATAGGGCCAGGAGGAGATTGCATTCCAATATCGTGAAGATAAATAGCGACTTTAAGAAGAAATGTATCCAATAGATTAAGATGAGACAGGGGCACATTTTCGAGCCATTTACTTAACTTATTAATAATAGTTTCTGCATGTTGTGGTCCATGAAGAGTAAAATGGGGGTGGTGCGGTAATGCCCATAGCCCGGCATGCCAGTCAATAATCTGTCTATATGGAATATAATAAGAACTTTCTTTTGTAAGAGATGAAAAGAACATATAAACTACTGCTCTCCCAACCTGATTTGTAAGCGTTCAGCTATCAGCAGTCAGCTTTTATAACTATAACCCAAATGTCATTAAATAAATTTTTTAATTGGATCACCATCTATAGGAATTGGCTCTACTTTCTTCTACCGCTGGGCGTACACCAGAAGGGGGACGTAACTTCCACCAATCCATTACTACTCCTACACCGTCGTACATTTGATAACTGCCTTACTATCCCCCCTGCCTTAACGCTGTATTAGTTACCTGCAAAAAATCCCATCATAAATTGCATACTTACCATCTCACCGGGCGGAGGAGCATGAGGTATTTTCTTATGTCCTTTTATTCCATGAGGTGGCGGATGATGCATACCATCCATTTCTCTTGATGGAGGATGTGGAGGTTTATGACCTTTCGGTTTTTTATGCCCTTTCATTCCATGATGCGGTGGATGAGGCATATTTTCCATACCGGATGAAGACGATTGTGACATATCACCCATCATACCTCCAAGCATACCTCCCATCATACCGCCAAGCATGCCCCCTAACATACCTCCAAGTGCTCCTGACATTCCGGGACATCCTCCACCACCCATTCCAGATAAACCATTACCCATACCCATATCCGGTAAACCGCCGCATATGCCCTGACAGGCTGAACCCATTAACATCATCTGTCCCTGACCCTGCATACATGGATTGGATTGTCCTCCACTTAACTGACTCATCATCTGCATCAACTTCTTCATCATATGCATCAGCTTCTGAATAGGATTTTTCTGCCCTGTTTCACATCCTCCACCGTAATAATTGTTAATGATCGTAGTGTTTGAAGTCTTATTCCCGATACCTACACCCATTTTTTCCACTCATCCTTTCTGTAATTTTTTAATAAAGAACTATCTTTATTTTTCTTTTTCTATTTTCACAGAAAAATAAAAATAAGGAAAAAAAAAATGTAAAAAAAAGAAAAAATTCCATAAAAAAAATCCATAAAAAAGCCTTTATTAATGAGGATAATATGAAAATTTAGAAAATTAATATAAGTGTTGCGAAAATGGGAAATTACAGAAAAAAAGAAAATAATAAACCATAGGGACAGGAAAAAGAAAAACCGAAATATAAGGAGTATAAATAGGGGAAAAATACATAGAGCTATAAGCAGAAATATAACTTAATTGTCTCACTATTCACAGGTCATTGCTTTATATTTCAGCTCAACTCCGCAGAAAACAAGGATTATCTTCATAAGTTTTGTCTCACCTGTGATTTGCTTTAAATCACTGTCCTCTTCATACCTCCTCAGTTCTTCCTCAGCCTCAAGAATCTTTGTATTCAATCTGCTTTCACTGTATTCCGATACAGATATGTATTTTATCTCCAGAAGATAAGAATAAAGTAAATCAGAATAGGACAGTAAATTGGGAATCATTAATATATCACAATATCCTTTATTTAATTCACTCTCACTCCTGGTTATATAATAATTGGATATATTCAGATAAGCACGAAGAAAGGTCTGAACAGATTTCTCTCCCTGAATATAATCACGTAAAGCAGTCTGTTTATTCATTTCATCAGAAAGATATAGAAAGAGTTCTTCCCAGCTTCCATCATAAGCAAATTTCGTAAATAATTCTCCGAGTCTGAATAAATCTATTTTGAATATATTTGTATCATAATAACTTTCTCTTATATATTCATAATATAGCTGTCTTATTACTTCATTAGGTATAGTCAGAACAGGTTTTCCTCTGTGTATTCCATTTATTGTCAGTAAACCGAAATAATATAATAGAGATATAAAGTTTTCAGGATTTATTATTCTATCTACAGGAAAACTTCTTACTATATCTGACTCTATATGACCTTCTTCAAGGATTTTCTTTAATTTATCAAAATTACCGTTTACCCTGTACCGCCCTTCTATATCTGTTATTATAAGATACTTCAGTTTTTTATAGTCTGTTTTTATATTATGGTCTAACATATCTCTGGGAATTTTATTACGAGTAATATATTCACTGATAAAATAAAGAGTCATATCGGAATTATATAATTTTTCTTCTCTGTCTTCGGAAAAAAGATAATTATTATACCACGGTCTCATTATTTCTATTAAATTTTCAGGTGACTCTTTTATTATTCCCTCTTCTTTACAATAAATGAGTAAACTCATAAGTTCTTCTTCCGTAAAACCTATCATTTCATTAAAGGATGGAGCAGTTGTTATATTATATCCTATATTAAATCCACTCGTTAAATCATCCATTGTTACTGGTGATACACCTGTTATGAATAACTTCGATACGGGAGCGTCTGAACCGGTTGTTCCCCATTTTATTACATTGAAAAAGTGCCTGTAAAAACCTTCTCCATGAGTTATTGCCATATATCGTTCTTTACCCTGGGAGGAAATTATTGTATTGGTAAAATTATCATATTCATCTATTAACAGATATATTTTGCCTTTATTTCTGACAAAACTTATAACATATTTCAAAATTTCTGAAGCATCTTCCATATTTTCTATGGTTTTATACATTTTCTCACTATCATCTTCTATTACCTCTACATATTTTTTGATAAATTCCAGGCACGATAGCTTTATTGTACTATTAAAAGAAGATTCTATTTTATTAATATCTGATTTTACTGCTGAAAAATTAAATTTTAATATTAAATATTTATTTCTTTCCTCTGTAGGATTATCATAAATATAAGTCCCTGAGAAAATTTCTTCAAAATTATCTTTTCTTTTTATATCATAATAACATTCCATAAGAGACAGAAAGAGGGATTTACCAAAACGTCTGGGACGGATTAAAAACAAGTAGGGAGGACTGTCTTCTATATTTCCTATAAATCCTGTCTTATCTACATAATAATAATTCTGTCTTCTTATCCGGTCAAAATCTGATATGCCATAGGGTATTTTTTTTCTCTTCATAAAACCTCACCTCTTTATTATTATATCAGATATGAAAAAAAAAGAAATCTTTATATAGCCGAAGAAATCGGTAGT
>JBEHWP010000163.1:0-10048 GCA_040217665.1 Vulcanimicrobiota bacterium | reverse complement strand
CGGGAAAACAGCTATTAAGCTAGCCCCTCACATTGTTAAAATATTTATTAAGGAGTGTTTGATTACATGAATTTAAAATTTTATGATCTTACCCAGCCATTAAGTGTTCTTACACCGGCATGGCCAACGTACGAGCCTTTACAGGTAAAATTCTTCAAGCGCCTTGCACCTAACGGGGCAAACGGTCAGCTTATCACTACAAGTAACCATGTAGGAACACATTTAGACGGCTCTCTCCATTTCTGCACCCATGGAAGAGATATTGCAAGCATACCTCTTGAAGAACTTACAGGTCCGGCAGCAGTCGTTGACCTGAGCGATTGCACCGAAGACTACGATATTTACACATCTGAACAGATTGAGAAACGTGTGGAAGTAAAGGAACATGATATTCTTCTCATACACACAGGATATATGAAATATGCCTGGGATCAACCGGAAGCAGACGAAGTCCGTTACATGGTAAAACATCCGGGGCCGACGAAAGAATTCTCTGCGTGGTGTATGAAGAAAAAAATAAAATGGATAGGCGTGGATTGCGGCTCTGCAGATCATCCAATGAATACAAAAATAAGAGAATGGTGCCCCACACAGGCAAAAGAAGCAGAGAAATTCCTGAAAAAGAAATACAACAAAGGTCTTGATGATTTCTTCCCCACTGAAGATTATCAGCTCATGCATATAGACCTCTTCCCCCATGATATTATACATGCAGAAAACCTGGGAGGAGAATTAAAGAGATTTCTCAATAAGAGAACCTATGTAGGATGCTTCCCCTGGAGATTTGTTGGCGGAGAATCCAGCATATGCCGTATAGTTGCCATTGAACAGGCATAAATGAAAAAAACCGGTTGAAGAGTTTCTTCAACCGGTTTAATATTTTCACGGCAGTCTATTCATCATTTCTCTCAGAATTTCAAAAGTCTGTTCAAATTTCCGATCTATATCATGCCTAAAACTATCCATAGTGCTTTCCAGCTTATCCATTCTGATTTCCAGCTTATCAAGACGCTCTTCCACAGAATTAAATCTTATCTTCATTTCTGCATTCATATTCAGAATTGTTTCAGCCATAGCTTCCAATTTCATTTTTACCTTCATATCTTCTATTCTGGCAGAAAGGTTCTGATCTATATTATCCATATAATTAATCTCCTCATTTATTTCATCGCATGTAACGGGAAAATTCCAATAATCACATAAAAATATTATAACATAGAAATTAATAGAAAAAAGTAACGTCGTCAATATCTATTTCCGTAATAATTAATCCAGTTCCCTGCCTTCATATAAAGATCTCTGTCATCAGGTTTTATCTGTTCAAGCGTATTTATTGCATCTGCATATTTTCCCATTTCTCCCAGGTTCCTTCCTGTCTGGTATAAAGCAATATTCCTTAAAGACGGAATAGCTGAAAGATTTTTATAGATTTCTATAGCTTTCGGAAACTCTTTTTTTGCATCATAGAGCATTGCAAGAAGGTGTAAAACTTCAATATTATCAGGCTCAACAGAGAGAGCAGATTGACAGCACTCTATTGCCTTATCCCAGTTAAATTCTATATAATTACTGGCACTGTCCATGTAATTTTTTACCGTTCTTTCATTATCCAGTCCTTCTTTAACAATAAATTTCCCTTCTCTCCCCTCCCAACCCAGGGTATAAACCTTCCTGTCAGGAAATGATTTTATAAGGTTTTCATTCTGAACCGGGTCAAGATAGAGAACAGTTATAATCTTCTGGGACTTATAATCAGAGAAATTCCTTATAAAAAACATATTCCCGAAATAGCCATGACCTCTCAGAAAAATAAGAGACGGCTCTTTAATATTCAATTTATCTGACATAAATGCAGCAGGTTCACATCTGAAACGATACTGTTCCCTGACAGAAGGAAACAGTTTTATAAATACTCCGAATATCATGAATATGATGACAGTCAATATGAACGAATAAGACAGCCAGTGAGATCCTTTAAAATTCTTTTTTTCGAGCCATTTTTTGATATAAAGAAATCCTGCCGACGCAGGGATTAAAGACAGCATAAATGACGGAAGATAATACCGTGACCCAATCTCAAAGGCACCGTTATAATAGAATCCTCCGTAAGAAATACCCAGAAAGAGGACAGGGACAAGTAATAAAATAATTTTTAATTCTTTTCCGAAGAGAGAAAAAACTGTAAAAAAAGCAATAAAAGGAACGGTACAGAAAGAATTTCTCATGAAAGAAAAAGCACTGTTAAACAGTCCGTGAAGTGGTGTATGAGAAGGGGTAAACCCCCACTTATCATCGGAATCATATTTTTCGTAGCCGAACAGGAAAGGATTTCCGTTCTGTATGTTATTAACTGCCAGCAAAAGACCTGCACCGAGAAAAAAGAGGAACACTATGAATAATATTTTCAATAAAAATATTTTTTTCATATCTGATTTCATAAAAAGGTATATCATAAGAGGAACAGTACCGGCACATATGGACAGCCCGTCACCGGGGCGGATAATAACAAGAAGTAAGGCAGATAAACCTGAGAGAATGGGATAGACAAAATGGTTATCATTAAAACTTTTGAATATGCCGTATATAAATAAAAGGGCAAGGCATGAGACTCCATTATGAGGGAAATAAGTTCCTCCGAGTAAAAAAAACAGAGGTGATAGAAGGGCAAAACTTACAGAGATAAAAGCTCCTTCGGTGCCGAGTAATAATTTACCGGTAAGATAAAGTATTATAATAGATAAAGCACTCAGCAGGGGATTTATAATAAATTCTATATGAAAAAACCTTCCGAAAGCAAGTAAAAGAGGCCAACCTGCCGTAACCTTGCTGTACCATTTTCCGTCATTAATAATACTCCAGCTATGGAATGAATCGGAACAGGGAGGAGATGTTTCATAAAGTTTTCCTTGAGCCATAATATCTGATTGAAACATATAACAGAACTCGTCTCCTACTGGAGGAAGATGGCCTGTGATGAAAAAATGTGATGCCAGTGTAATGGAGAATGAAATAAGGAATAAAATAATGAGTAATGTTTTCTCGTTTTTAACAGACGGGAGAGAAAATTTTATAGAAGACAGATAGAGGGAGAGTAAAAATACTGAAGGGAGGAGGAAAAGATAAACAGGGACGATATGGCATATAAAGAAGATTTTAAAAAAATGCTTAAAATAATAAGATAAAACAGCAGATGTAAAGGGGTTGTCTTCTGTAAGGTTTTTCGCTGCAAATTGCGCTGTTTCAAGGTTATAGAAACTTCTGTCACAGGAGAAACGCAGCAAAATAGCAAGGAGTAAAAGAATTATGGAAGGTATTATAAATAAAATATAAGGTGTATCTTTTTTTTTCTTCATATCATGTAATGGGCAGAAACATCATTTTGTTTCTTCACATATATTATTTATTTTCCAGTTTATTAATCCTATCTTCATGGTCTTTAAACTTGTAACCAACGGCATCCATAAAATTACTGACAATATTAACAAGTCTTGAAACTTCAACCTTTATACCTTCAGATTAAGTCTTTTTTGAGATTTTTTTAATTTTTCTAAAAACCAGACTTAAATCTATCTCCATACCTTCAAAACCTTCAACTTTTATTTTATCCGTTTTCGTATATTCTTCAGGAGTTTCATAAATATCATTATTTTTCAATTTATAAATATAAATTTCTTTTTCATCAGGATCTACAATCCAATACTGTTTGACTTTATTTTTTTCATAAAGTCTTCTTTTCTTTAAACAATCTTTAGAAGCAGTAGAAGGAGAAAGAATTTCTATCACTATATCGGGGGCACCGAGGCAACTTCTATAATCTTCTATCTTATGCTGATCGCAGACAACAATAATATCAGGTTGAACAACATCAAATATCTCTTTATCATTCTTATTCTTACCTTTAGGAAACCGAACATCTACAGGTGTAGCAAATACTTCACAGGTTTTATCAATTAAATAATTAGCTATCTGTCTGAACAATTCTCCCGATATTCTCTGATGATCCAGTACAGGAGAAGGACTCATATTATAAGGAACACCATCAATAAGCTCCCACCTTTCATCATCAGACCAGGTGAGGTAATCTGCATAACTATACTTTTTTTCTATATCTAATTTTCTTGCAACACTTTCCATAGATAATTCCTCCTCAATGTACCTTTCACATATTATTTATTTTCCAGTTTAACCTTCTTTATTATTAAAACGATCTATTAATTTTATTATACCATATCCGCATAAAATATCATTAACCGAATACCATATTTAAATCAATCTCCAGTCCTTCAAATCCTTCTACCTTTATTTTATCGTCTTTTTTATATTTTTCAGGATTTCTGTATGTAAAATCTTCCGTTAATTTAAAAATAAAAAGTTCCTTTTCTTCCGGGTCAATAATCCAGTATTGTTTCACTTTATGTTTCTCATAAAGTTCCCTTTTCTTTATACAGTCTTTTGAAGCAGTGGAAGGTGAAAGAATTTCAATGACCATATCAGGAGCGCCTTTACAGCCTTTACGGCTGATCTTATTATTATCACAGACTACTACCAGATCAGGCTGCACTACGGTATAAATATTTTCATCACTGTCAGACTGCGCCTGCGGCAAAGAAATATCAAAAGGAGAACTGAATATCTGACAGGTTTTGCCTCTGAGGTAAATATTAAATTCAGTAAGAAGTTCTCTAAGAACCTTCTGATGAATATCGGAAGGAGCAGACATGCCGAATGGAACTCCTTCGATTATTTCCCATCTCTCTTCGTCGGGCCAGGTCAGATAATCGGCATAGGTAAAATATTTATCTGTGTTTTTTGACGCACACTCCATGATATCATCCCTTTCATTCAGTCAGATCTTTTCTTTATTATATTCCTTTTATAAAAAACAGTAAATATCTTATAAATTAAAAAACTTTAATCGGATTTATCTTTACACATAAAGTATTCATTTGATATAATCATTACCATTAAAAAACTCTCTAATTTAAGAAAGGTTGATTTTATGATAAAAACATTGTCTATCTCAATTATGATGATAATTCTGAGTTTATTCATTATATCATGTAATAATACAAAGGACACAAAGAAAATACAGGATGCCGAGGGCCCTTATAATCTGGGAAATATTTATTACAAACAGGGGAATTACGATCTGTCAATTAAATCATATGACGAATCTTTAAAGATTTATGAGAACAATCCCAGAGCATGGTATGGAAAAGGAAAATGTTATTATGAACTTGCAAAATATGATGAAGCTATAAAGTGTTATGACACTGCATTAAAGATGGCCCCTGAATACAGTGATGCATTAAACGATAAAGGCCTTGCTTTAAGTCTACTCGGAAAATACAATGAAGCAATAAAATGTTTCGACAGTGCTCTGAAGCTATATCCTGATTTTCCTTCTGCCCTGATTAACAAAGGGCTGGCATTAGGTTCTCTTGCAAAATATAAAGAAGCAATAGAATGTTACGATAAAGCCATAGAACTGGATAAATATAATGAAAGAGCTATATATAACAAGGGTTTTGCCTTATATGCGACAGGTAAATACGATGAAGCTATCAAAATTTACGATGAACTGTTAAAGATTAATAGCACCAGTATTGACGCATTAAACGGAAAAGGATGGGCTCTGACTGCTCAAAAAAAATATGATGAAGCGATAAAATGTTATAATAAAGCTTTAAAGTTTAATCAATCCTGTATACCGGTATTAAACAACCTGGCATATACAGTTACGCAACAGAAAAAATACGATGAAGCAATCAAATATTACGACAGAGTACTGAAGGTTTCGCCTGATGATGCTTTTGCAAAAAAAAATAAAGAGGTAATATTAAAAATCATAAAAAAGAAGAAATAAATTACTTCGTGACGCATAACGAGTGACAGCAGAATTATCTCTGTAATCTGTCAGTAAAACTATACCCACAATAAAATCCTCCTTTTACGGCAGTGGAATGGAGGATTTTATGTTCTCCCTGGTTACGCTGGACTCTTAGTAAGGAAACAGGTACGTTCGTCCCCATTTAGAACGTAACGCCCTGCAAAGGAGCTTTTAAAGTTGACGGGTGGTTTAAAAACTGAAAAGGCATTTGCTACTTTTCGGATAAGTTCATAGTATCATAACAGATAAAAGGGTATCTATAAGAAGCTTCTGCCTGGCAGGCTCTGAAGAAGAAAAATTAGTTTTTTATATAGAAGTAAAAATTAAATAAGGGTTAATTTATTGTCTGGAAAACAAATTATATAAGGCAAATGATTTTTCTTCGTAAGAGCCTGTCTGGTAGAAGCTGATAAAATGGTACAAATTTATCTGGAGCGTTACGTAGTGCTGCCACCAAATAAATACCCCATAACATCCGCGCAATTGACAGGCTAGAATGAAAAGAGGCCCTCTTTTCGAGAGGGCCTCTTTTTTTTATAAAGCGATTACTTATTTCTCAGCTTTATAAAGGATTACGCGGTTGTCGCGGGAGTCAGCAACATAGGCATAGCTTCCGTCTGGAGCTACTGCAATACCCCAAGGATCGAGAAGTTCGCCAGGAGTATTGAATATGCAGACAAAACCGTTACCAAGTTTATGAGATGACCATTTCTGGACTCTCTTGTTTCCTGCGTCTACTGCATAGAGATAACCACTGTTATCTACAGCAAGACCTGCTGGATACTTAACTTCGCCTGCATCGCTTCCGCCGGAACCGCCGGTTGTACCAACCTGACCGAGAAGAGTACCGCTTCCGCTTACGTCGTATTTAATAATACGATGATTGTATTTATCGGCAACATAAAGTATACCTGATGGATAAGTGGTATCTGTATAATCAATTGCAACACCTTCTGGACGATCGATTGCAACTGCACCGGGGGCAGCCGTAAAGGCTTTACCGGAAGCTGTACCATCGGCATTGAACTGTTCTACAAGACCGGAAGTACCTGCAAACCAAGACAGGTAAACAAAACCGGATTTATCAACTGCTACACCCTTCGGATGAACGAATTCACCGAGGTTTGTGCTCTTATACCACTGTAACTGCCATGTACCTACACTGTTGAATTTCTGAACACGGCCAAATCTCTGAGTATTTGCCGGATTGAGTGCCCAGTCAACTACATATACGGCAGAACCGTCGTGACTTACTGCAATACCCTGCGGCATAAAGAATTCGCCTGCATTACACTGTGCAAGTGTAACAGCACCGGCAGCAGCATTAAATGGTCCGGCTGTAAGTCCGGAACCGAGAGATACTATACTGGCAATTGAGCTTCCAGCTAAAGTATTAAGAGCATTATATGCATAGGTAGGTTCTTCAAATATATATCTGGTCCACTGTACGCCTGTATCGGTAATTGCCATAGCAGTACCGGCACATTCGTAGTAATCCGGTTTAATTACATCAGACGGATGAGGAGGAATACCCCACTGTAATTCATATACGCCGAGAGAATTATATTTCAGGACTCTGCAGTTTACTCTGTCTGTAACATATACATAACCGTTGGCATTATCATAGGCAATACCTACTGGATAGTCGAATGCTTCATAGAGTAATCTCCAGGCTTTGCTGAAGGAATAGGTTCCGGTTGAGCCGGAAGAGCTTCTGGCATACTGTGTTACGCGGTGATAATCATCGCCGACATAAAGGGTTCCATCCTGGTTCGGAGCAACTGCTACGCTGAGGATACCGCCGGCTCTGTTGGCACCGGAAACATCGGTTTTAGCATTGAGTGAACCGGGCCATCCTGTAATATGACCTGTAAGAATAGTGGTGAAGGAAGTACTTCCGCCGACACCATTGTAATTTACGATTACACCGTTACCTGCATTGATACAGCTGAGATAAAGATCTGAAGCTGTTGTTGTGCTGGTAGCCCATCTGAGATCAAGACCGGTAATATCAAATCTTCCGGAATTGAGTACTGTAACTTCTGTTGGTGCACCTGTTGTGACGCCAACTCTCTGGATAATTGCATTATTCCAGCAGGCAAACCATACTGTAGCATTGGTAACACCTGTTGTATCACCGGAAACTGCAACGTCAACTGGAACAAGGGCAGTTGTCGAGGGAGTAGCACTTGTTGCCTGTGTGAATGGAGCTGTCTGGTTGGTTCTGTAAGGCCATCCTATGGTATTGGCTGCTACCCATGTATCTGTCCAGGTATAATTGGTTCCTGTAGTAGGATTATACTCTTTCAGATTAACTTCATGAACCATAGGTTCAAGGGTTGTATCGGCTGCTACTACGTGAGCGTCACAGATGAAGAGGTATTTTCCGTCGGGACTTACTGCAAGACCCTGCGGGAAATGACCGTCAAAATAGAGAGCGCCTCTACGAGTTGCTGCACCCGGGCCTGATGCTGTAGCATTATAGTTATCAGGAGGAGTAATGATATCCTGAGGGGATCCGCCACTCTGGGCATCAAATTTAAGCACTCTGTCTTCTGTTATATTTGAATAGTTTACAGGAGATTTATTATCATCACCTGCTGCCATCTGGTTATCGGAAACATAGAGATAACCGCCTTCGTGATCTACTGCAATACCTACAATCTGATCGATTGAAGATGTATCGAAGGTTATGGAATTATGCACACCGCTTGAATTGTATTTTTCTATGCGGTTTACAAATTTGGTATAACGGCTTGCATTTGAATTAAGTACCTTTTCACCGGGTATATAAAGATCTGAAGCATTATTTAAACCGGTTGTAATATCAAAAGGTATCTGAGGATTGTGCATGGCTACAAAGAAGTTGCCATTTTTATCAACTGCTATGAAATTGTGTCCGTCTACTGCATTGTGCGGATACTGGGCAGTTGTTCCCCAGGTTGCATATTTCTGATAAACCTGACCGCTTGGAACGGTCACTGTTACTGAACCTTCATCAAGAGCCGGATCTGCAACTATATCATTATAGAGTTTTATTGTTACAGGACCGAGAAGATCTGCATCTGTAAAGGTTGGAGCCTTTAATTCGCCTGCAGCAAGTTCCAGTGTGAAGGTTCTGGAATTTGTTGTGAACTGTACAATATGTTTCACTGTGTCTGCATTACCCCAGTATACTATGTCGCCAGGGGAAATAGGCACATTTTTCGGAACAAATGTATTGTTTATAATGGTTACGCCGAGAGTGGCTGTAACATTTGTTGGTGTTGAACTAACTGTAATGTTCTTGGTCATTCTGGAGGAAATGATATTTCCGCCGGCATCAAGACCTTTACAATAGACATTAACTGAGCCAAGTCTTATACCGCTTACGGTCTTGGTTTCAGTTGTTGAACCGGCTGTTCTTACTATCTCTGCTGTTGTGAGAGATGTTCCATTAGGATCCTGAACATCGATTGCTATTTTTGTTACATTCGGATGAATTAACTGAGCACTCAGATCTGAACCTTCATCAGGCCACTGAACTGAGAATACGAGAGAACCGGTACCATCACCGGAAGGGG
Organism: Vulcanimicrobiota bacterium; assembly: GCA_040217665.1. Classification (GTDB taxonomy): domain Bacteria; phylum Vulcanimicrobiota; class SpSt-956; order SpSt-956; family JAKJGF01; genus CALARM01. Next base: position 595 of record JBEHWP010000163.1, on the reverse strand, counting down.
TAGTAGGATTCAAAGTTGAAACTCCATCTCCTCCGCCGCATCCAATGAGGTAAAGGGCTAAAAACATACTGATAATTGTTAAAGTTATTAAACTTCTTTTCATATTTACCTCCTTAGTTTACTGTTACGTTAATAGAGCCACCTGTTGGTGTTGCTGTTGCTGATGGTGTATTGGTAACTGACGGTGTAGGTGTAGATGTTGCTACTGGTGTAGTAATTACAACTGCATCATCACCGCAGCCTACCAACGTTACTGATGCAAAAGAAATTAGCAATGACACTAATAATAGAGCTGCACAGATTGTGATAAACCACTTTTTCATTTAATTAAATCACCCTTTCTTAATCTTACAGGAAAAATTTTTAATCATAGCTTTTTTCCCAAAATTTATCGACCTTAATTTTTAATAATTATCACGTTGGAGAACGAGTAAAAGGAATTAGAAATAAACGCTTATTTCTCTTCTTCACTGAATGACACACCCTCCTTTATGAATTTAATTTTTATATTACAGGCTAATTTATTTGCCGGACAAGAACTCCAGATAAAGAGTAAATATAAATATTCTAACCTCAGGGCAAAACTCCTTCTATA
>JBEHWP010000162.1:0-10080 GCA_040217665.1 Vulcanimicrobiota bacterium | reverse complement strand
GACTAATAAATTTTCAAAAGCAGTATTTTATGGCAATAATCAGGAATTTAATTATGAAACTAAAGAAGAACAAATAATTGCAGAAAGCTGCAAGAGGTTAATTAAAAACGCTATTATTTGCTGGAATTACCTGTATTTATCAAAATTATTGACTGAAGCAGATGAAGAGAAAAAGGAAGAATTAATAAATATTATTAAAAACGGCTCTATACAGGTCTGGAAACATGTAAATTTTCAGGGAGAGTTTGACTTCTCTGATGAAAAATTACTCGATTCTGTTGGCTTTAAATTTCCCAAAATTTTAGCTCTTTCTATACCTTAAAAATGGGAAATAAAAAAATATGAAGAGTTATTATTAGATAAGGATTAAATGTAAATTCCTAAGCAACATTTACCCTGTTTAGACCGAAATACCCTATGTTACAAAGATGGAAAGTCCATGGAATACTTTATCCTTCTTGGAGACCATTAAAAACCGAGGGCTGGCAGATTAAGCAGCCTCTTTCTCTACATACCCACCGGTCTGAAATTCAGGATACCATTGTTGAAAAGTTTCTCTCAGTTCATTATTCAGTGTCTTTGTCCTGACCTGCAATAATAAATGTGCTCCTTTTTGAGTCCATCTCATTTGCTGTTTCTTGCACATTCTTTTACTTATTACTTCATTAACTGTTGACTCTACAAAGGAAGTAGAAATACACTCTCCGTAATAGTAACGAACCTGGTAATTAGGTATAAAGTTTCTATTATTTGATATATATCCATGGAATTCACTTACAGTCTTATATAATTTTTGTATCTTTATATCGTTTTTATTACAATACAGATCATCTTCCATATCATCCAGTAATTGTAATGCACAAAAGACATTTCCGTGCCATAAATGCCATTTTACACTTTCAATATCATCCTCAATATCCTTGAGTATCTCATGTGTTGAAAATCCCTTTGCCATTTGCTTTATAACTGTAATTCTCATTGTAATATGAAACCAATCCAGGATATGTTCAGCATTGGGGCTCATATAAAGCTGTAAATCACGAACAGTATCACCTCCATCGGAAAGGAATGTTATTGCCTGATTCATCTGTAATCCCTGTGACATTAACATTTCATACAATCGCCGCTTCGGTTTTTTATCATAATTACTAACAAATCCGAAGCGTTTATTTTCTCGATTTTCCTGCATACTTTTTCCGACAATCACCTCAAAGCATCCTGCTTTTCCATTTTCATCATCACGTCCATGTATATATCCGCCGTCAATCCCTACTGTAAGAGGTTCTCCAGGTTCCGGTAACATGTCCCATTCGCCTTCACAGCCTTCAATAAACATTGTTCTCTCATCTTTTAATTCCTTTTCAATGCGTTCTGCAATTTTTTGTGTATTCGATAGAGTACTTGCTACATTGGTATTCAGTGGTAAGATCTCTTCAAGTAAATCAACGGTCAAACCGTATGACATAAGAGATGACCACTTACTTTGAAGGTAGAGTAATTCAGGAGAAGTGCGTTCCGGTAATTTCTCTGCAAGAGGACTGAAACTTTTTCCTTTTGAAGCATCACAATTACAGTTATAAAGCCTGGGACTACTTATTTTTAATTTACCGAAGGGAGTACGATAAGTGATTTTGTTTTTTCCTTTTAAAAAACGTTGTTCTCCACATTTCCGGCAGAATCGTTCCTGTGATATATATTCTTCAGTCTGACTGATTACCATACTTTTCTGCAGGTTTTTTAAAATATCTTTCCCTTCCTGTAGAGTGAGTCCAATAGAATCTGGAAGTAATTTATCTCTCTGCAGGCAGGCTATTTCTTCTACAACCGGTATATCACTTGCCCCGAATTCAATGATGATTTGTACCTTTACTTTCATGGTAATACCTCCTCAAATACTTCTTCCCATCCTTTTTGTAAAATCCAATATAAAAATGCACATCGAATCCGGTCGAAAAATGTACATCTAGCGTTTATACAAAAAGAGAAAAATGCAAATTTAGTAGAATAATATCCCAATTAAAAAGTAATTGGGGAGTGAAGGAGATGTATGATTATATGGATCGAAGTGCAATAAAAGCGTTGTGGAAACGTGGAAAAAAATATGCGGAGATAGCAAGAGAAATGTGCTGTGACCGAAGAACAGTAAAAAGAATAGTCCATGAACCATTAGAGAAAGAATACAAAAGAGAAGGTGCTCCATCCCAGGTAGATATCTACAAAGATGATATATTAAAATGGCTCAATAATGGAGTAAGTGTAACAAGAATGCTTGAACTTGTAAGAGAAGATAAAGAGCATCCCTACCAGGGAGGTAGAAATAGTTTTTATGAACGGGTAAAGCTCTTTAAATCGGAGTGGAAAAAAGAGCAACAGGAAGGCTTTGTAAGGTTTGAGGGAATACCTGGAGAATACCTTCAGGTGGACTGGGGCCAAGTAAATGACTTCAGTTTTATAGGTCAGGAAAAGAAGACAATAAATTTCTTTGCCGCCCGTCTGAAATACAGCCGTTACAGTTATGTGGAATTTCAGCCTGACCAGAAACAGGAGCATCTAATAAGAAGCCTTTTAAGAGTATTTGAAGACATAGGTGGTATTCCGTGGGTAGTAGTATTTGACAATATGAAAACAGTGACAACGGGACGTGATAGAAAGAACAGACCAATCTGGAATAAAGGATTTATAAAATTTGCAGTAGAGATGGAATTTCATCCTGATGTATGCTGGCCTTATTCTGGGAACCAGAAAGGTTCAGTAGAGAACCTGGTGGGCTGGGTAAAAGATAATTTTTTATCTGGCCGAGAATTTATTGATGATAAGGATCTGTCAGAGCAATGTAAAGAATGGCTAAATAAAATAAATAACATTAAATCTCAGGCTCACGGTGCTATTCCCACAGAAATTTTGCAGGAAGAGAGAAGTAAATTTACGCCACTCCTTACCACAGCAGACGATTATGGCCTTTACCGTGAAGTAATATCCGGTAAAGAAAGTCTTGTTATGATAGAAAACACGAGATATTCCATACCTGTAAAATATATAGGTCAGGTTTTAACAGCAAGGGTTCGTGAGAAAAAAATAGATTTTTATGATGGCTGTAAATGTATTGCCACTCACGAAAGACGTTCAAAACAATGGCAGCCAGTAATAGAACCTTCTCACTATGAAGAGGTATTTGAGAAGAAACCGAGAGCACGTGTAATGGTATACAGAGATTTTTTAATGGCTCAGGATAAAAGTATAAAAGCCTTTATAACAGAGCTGTGCCGTCGTTATAAAGGAACCTTTGGAGAGCAGATAATAGAAATGTATCATATGTGGCAAAAATATGGTACAGATGAATTAGGAGTGGCCTGTGCGCTTGCTTCAGAACATGGTGCCTATGGTTCTGATTACCTGGAGAGTCTGCTTAGGACATCTAATAAAAGTCAGTTATTATCAAGTCTTACGCTTGCTGATGTTCCTTCACAGGAAGAGTTGGATAGAACTTTACTGGACTATGAATGTCGTGCCATTGGAGGTGGAAAATAATGGAACACCTCATGAAAAAACTTGCTTTACCTCGTATGAGAGCCGTATATCGTGAATGGATAGACAGAGCAGGTAGAGAGGGCATGAGTTACAGTGATTTCCTGAGAGGATTACTTGAAGAAGAAGTCTGTGCCAGAGAAGAAAGCAGATTGAGAAATCTTATGAAAAATGCCAATTTCCCTTTTGAGAAGACTCTGGAACAATTTGATTTTAAACTCCATCCTGAATTACGCAGACAGATATTTCAGAATTACCTGGAAGAGGACTTTGTAAGAGAAGGCAGATCTCTCGTAATGGTTGGTGCACCTGGACTTGGGAAATCGCACATTTCCGTAGCTATAGGGATAAAAATGGTGCAGCGTGGTTTCGATGTACGATTTATTACTGTACAAAGACTGGTAAACCAGGTACTTTCCGCAGAAACAGCAAAAGAAAAGGACAAGGTCCTTAGACCTTATCGTAGAGCAGCTCTACTGATTTTAGACGAATTTGGGTATCTGGTTCCTGAACCGGAAACAGGGCCTGTTCTCTATGAACTCATTTCAGAAAGATATGAGAAGAAGGCTACAATAATTACCAGTAATAAGAGTCTTACCGAATGGGGTAAGATTATACAGGATAATTCGCTTGCAAGTGCCCTCCTGGACAGGCTTATGCATCACGGGGAGGTATATTACCTCAAGGGAGAGAGTTACAGACTTAAAGGAAAGGAAAAACTTTTAGGGCAACAGGAAGCTAAACCGTCAGATGAGGATGAAAAAAATAAGAATGGCAAATAGAGTTATACCTGAAGATAAATTTAATAACTTAACTATACCGGTAAGAAATACAGAAATATCTCTATTCAACAAATTTATCGGGAAGAGATGTACATTTTTCAACCGGATTCCTTTATCAGAACTGAGAGAGCAAAACTATAGTAAAAGTTCCAACATGTATTATGACAGGTGGGATAAGATTAAGCATTATGGGAGCACTTGTTATAAAAATACTGGATATACTACTGCAGACAGGATAAGCGATAGAGTAGATAACGGATCTCAAAAGAGCATATACATGCTTTTACTGGATCTGGTTATTAACACTTCTCCTAAAATAAGACTGGTAGATAGAATTTTAACATGTACATTTTTCAACCGGATTCTGAGAGAAAAAAAGTGCATTTTTCAGCAGGATTTTGCACTTTTTCTCCAGAACCATAACATTTTAGCCATTTATTGACAGTCTGTCGGTCAAATTGTTCAATATTTAACCAGTATTTGAAAGAATTTATCTCTTCCTGACAGTATTCAAATTCTTCCTCATTATTCAGTATTTCGAAGAGCCTTCTTTCTATATAAAAGAGAGAATACTTTTGTTTGAGGCTCATGAATGCCCAGGGGCCTGCACAGTTTTCAGGTGGAGCAGCTCTGCCGCCATTAACACAGAAAGGGTATGTCTTTTTGGGATTTAACGGTACAGTTTTTTCTACACGGATCTCATATTCCCAGTGGGAAAAGAAATTATATTCATATAGAAAGCGCTCTCTATTACGAAAATGAAAATCTTTCAGTTCTATTTTATAAGGATTATCAGAAAAAATAACACCTCCATCTCGTGAAATACCATAACGTTTACCACGAATTATAAACTGATGAAGGTAGGAGTCACTCCAGCCAAAGGCTATTTGTAATGTATAATGTAAATCGGCAATTGTACTGTCACTGCGGACAAGGATTCGCCGCCAGATAAGAGGACTTATCTGACGCAAGTAGACATGAAGTTGATAAATTTCTATATGTTGGGAGATTTCGTTATTCATTGTAGTTTCAACGATATTTTACCGGGAAGCAAGGACACGTTCACCATATGCCCGAAGTTTTCCATCAGGACTTACATAACGATAGAGTGTAGCACGGGTAATACCAAGCTCTTTACAGAGAATACTTACTCTGGTTTCTTTTTTCTCCATAGCAGCCTGAGCAAGACAGACCTGTGCTTTTGTTAAAGCAAATTTTCTTCCTCCTTTACGGCCACGTGCACGGGCTGCTTCAAGACCGGCTTTAGTTCGTTCCCGTATAAGTTCATGTTCAAATTCAGCAAGAGCTGCAAATATACCAAAAATGAACTTTCCACTGGCTGTTGTAGTATCAATATTTGCTCCTTTACCGGAAAGCACTTTAAATCCTATTGCTCTTTCTGAGAGCTCTTGAACTGTATTAACCAGATGTCGTAAATCACGTCCAAGTCGATCAAGTTTCCAGACAACAAGAATATCACCCTCCCTGAGTGCTTTCATACACGCAGTCAGACCCGGCCTCATATCTCTTTTGCCTGAAGCAAGATCTTCATATATGTGATCTGTGCTAACGCCAGAACCGATAAGGGCATCTCGTTGCAGATCAAGAAGCTGGGAGCCATCAGATTTTGAAACCCGGATATATCCTATCAACATAATGTTTCACAAACCTTCGTTTATGATACAGGTAAAAATACCCTATTTTTAACCGGAAATACTGTATCTTATATCGTATAAAAAACTACGTTTATTATAACATATTGATTTTGATTAATATACAATAATAATTCAGGTGGAATCCGGGGAGAGATATTTTTTACAGGGGGGTCAATTTTGCATGAAAATCTATAGAGAAAAAACTCAGCCCTTGATTTTTAATGGTCTCCTTCTTACGGATTTTCCGACCTCCTTAACAGAAAGAGGCAGCGCAAACTTTGCGTTGCCTCTTTTGCCGGGAAACGTTGCAGTAGAAGGTTTTATAGTTTTACCTGAGACCTAACTACTTTTAAATTCATCTTGAAGGATTTTTATCTTTCTTGATAGAATCTTATTTCCTTAATAGTATATATATTACACAGAGATGATAATAATAAGGAGATTATTTGATGTAAAAAGTCCACCGCAAAAGCGCTCAGCTTCAACCCAGAGTGCTCCGAGTGGACCTATATAAAGTATAAATTGTTTATTATATCTATTCTGTAAGCTATATATCTATATATATCGGCAATATCATAGAATTATTTAATAATTTCACGGAAATCTGTCTATAAAATCTGGACACATATATTATAATTAACGAGAGGAGTTTTATTTAAATGGTCAAAAGATTCAATCTATACCCATGTCTGGCTTTAGTTATAGCATTAATATGTGCTATATTCTTATCCAGTTGCGGAGGAGGAGGTAATTCCTCAGCAGTCCCCAATACAAATCCTGCAGTAGAAAATCCGGTAAATTACATAAATCCGACTCCTACACCTGTTCTTACGAATAAGCCTGTATCAGGCTATATCTATGCCAATAACATAATAACAGATGAAGGGGAAACAGTTCCCTGTATAAATATCCTGGATGTTCCTGCCTGCCAGGCAGATTCTTCAGGTAATGAGCCTTTTGTTACGCAGGTTTTAAATTCATTGCAGCAAGATTACCCGGAAGAATGGGCGAAACCTTCGATACAGGACCTCTATACGCAGTTAAACAAGACCCTTTCAGAGAGTAAACCTTTGCTTGAGTATAATGCACAGGCAAAGGTTTCTTCTGCTTATAATGATACCTCAATACCTGTAGGCTCTGACGGCCATTTTGATAATACTGTGCTTACAGGAGTTTCTGACAGCAATGTAAAGCTTGAAGTGGCACTGGGAGAAGATAATTATACTGAAGTGGAAACACTTTCCTCATCAGATAATATTATTTCTTCTGATGCAGTAAATACAGAGTTAAAATCCTGTCCTGAGAAGATATTTTCCTTTCCTGGAGAGGTTATAATATTCAAAGTATATTCAGAGCCTGGAATTAATCTTAAATCAGCAGGTTTAAAGTTTACACTGAATAATCCTTCCATAGTTTGTATCACACAACCAGTGTATTTATGTTTGTTCGGAGCACATAAATATCAGGTGGCCTATGGCTGTGTGTATATTAAGCCTGGTCTGGATACCCCCGTTGATACCACAATTACAGCACGGCTGAATTCCGGCCAGAGTATGAGTATTTTCCTTGAGGTTATTAAGAAGACCGCCAGTGTATCTGGCATTGTTTATACCGGAGGAAGCACTCTGGTAAAAGGTTATGTAAAATCTCTTGGTCCGAAAGCATGCTGCAAAATTGATTCGTCAGGGCAATACAGCCTGCCAAAGGTATTTATGGGGCATAGCAGATCCGTTATAGCAACATGGTGGACTTCTGAAAATGGTCGGAAAGTGAGGCACAGGGAAGAGAAGATAATTGACTTCTTTTCGCAGGATGTGACTGGCTTTAACTTCGGAGTGCCGCCCACGCCGACTCCTACTTTGACACCGACAGCTACTCCTACTCTTCGACCGCCAGAAGATAAATTTTATAGTATTCAAATTTCAAAAGTAATTGCTCAGTATATGAGATGGGAAGAAGAATTAGGAAATGATCAGGCTATAGAGAAGACAGTTAAATGGTTAAATGGAGAAACCAATCAGCCTGTTCCAGATGGTATCAAAAGAAGTCGTATTGTAGATAGAGGTGGTGTAGCTATTGGAGTAGAATTTGTTGATGGTATGTTTCAAACTATTGATACTACCGATCCTTTTGAAGATGCTTACGACAATAATATAAATAAAAAAGAACATAATAGTGTAGATAATTTGAAGCTGCTTTCTATAAATAATACAAAAAGTATTACTGGCTCAGAAATTACTACTTTTAAACCTGATAAAATATTAATTCTTTCTCCATTTGATTGTTTCTTCAAGCTTGAATCTGACCTTGATTTTAAAGATATAGGTGATGAATTGGTGAATAAAGGTTATGATGTAACAATAAAATTAGCACGTAATACCGATTTTAATCCTGTATTAGACAGCAGCTATGATCCTGAAAGCTATAATTATGATGCTGTTCTACCTTCTAATGCAGATAGTAATACTATTAATAATATTATAAGGCCGGGTGATTATGAACAGTTAGGGGATTATGGATTGATTTATATTTCAACTCATTCCTGGAACGAAGGTATAATTATGGGAGTTTATACATATCAAGATCCTCCTACACGAAAATGGATTCAGAATAACTGGGGAGATTTTATGGATGGTACATGTGAGTTTCATTATCAAAAATGCGACCATTTTGGAGATACTTATCCTGGATTAGGGAATCCTATAACTAAGTGGGGGTATATTCAAACAATCGCTGTTAACAAAAGGTTCTTTGAAAACTTAAATACTAATCCATCCAAAGATTTTAAAGGTTCTATTGTATTTATAGCAGGTTGTGAATCCGGTGGATATACTGATGATAACGGTGTTATAACACATAAACTTGCAGATGCTTTTAGCAGTGCAGATATTTATTTAGGCTGTTATGGACATGTTTCGTATGTTTCTTGGCACCAGGGTATAGGCTATTATTTTTTGCGTTATATGATGGAAGGGCCCATAGCACCGGTAGGCATTCCAGGTTATGATTCTGATAAAATATTATCCGGTACACCAGCACCAGAACCAAATTGTCCAATGCATGCTAAAGAAGCCTGGGATGCATTGAATTATTACAATGTAATTAGAGATCCTAGACATAGAGATCGTTATTTAAAAATGTTTCCTCCAGAGCCTGACAATCAGATTTATTTTCCAGCTCCTGTAAATATAATAGTAGATAAAAAATATTGAGTTTTTATATAGCTTTTATCAAGAGGAGAATTTATTATGAATAGCAGATTATACATAATTTTAATAATTATTATGTTAATTTGTTCATCTTGTAATATACGACATAATAATTCATTTGCCACTCAAAATACTTTTCCCCACGAACAGTTCCCCCCATATATATTTGTTAGTAAATGGGGTAGTAATGGTTCTGGTGATGGAAAATTTAGTGAACCCGGTAAAATAGTGGTAAATAGTAAAAGTGAATTGTATGTGATTGATGATAAACGTGAATGTATCATGGAAAAAAACGTATATGTTACAAAAGTTAATTTTCGTATTCAGAAATTTGATTCCAGCGGAAATTTTATTAAAAAAATATATAGTTTTAAAAGTTCCGGTAATGGGCCATTCAGGCGACCTCGTGATATTACTATCGATTCAAGGGATTATATTTACATGATTCTTTTTAATGGTTACTGGATTCAAAAACAGGATTCCGATGGAAATTTTATAAGTAATTTTGGAAAAGACGATCCTAACAGGAACGGGTTTCGTCCTTATAGTATAGCAGTAGATCTTAAAAATGATATTTACATAGGTAATAGTGATGGAGGCCTCCACTGCTGGATTAATAAATATGATAGTAATGGAAAATTTATTACAACATTCGATTGGGGAGATCTTATTGATTTAAGCCAGATAGTTGAAGATATTATTATAAATAAAATGGGGTATATTTATGCTGTAGCTTATAGTCATAATATCTCTTGTATATATAAACTGTAAAGTGGACCCCATTGTCAAGACATAAATTTTAAAAATTTAAGTTTATTTTCCTCCTCATTATTCTATTACGTCCAGTGTACTTCTGTACCAGGTATTCTTGATATATTCATTATTGAGCTATTTTCTTGACTTATAGGC
>JBEHWP010000161.1:0-10081 GCA_040217665.1 Vulcanimicrobiota bacterium | reverse complement strand
GTTTTAGAAGAAAATGAAAGAGAGATAAAAATTACTCAAAAATGGTTTTCGTGGAGTCTCATTATTCCTTTTATTTTCTGTATTGCATGGTTTTATATCAGTATTACAATGGTCAGGAACGGAAATCTCGTTCCTCCTGCTTTCGGTATCGGAATAATAATTATCTATTCTCTCATGGCAGGTTTTCTTAACAGAACAATTATAAAGATAAATAATTCAGAAATAACTGTTCAACACACACCCGTTCCATGCCCTTTTTACGGAAATCAGAAGATTGACTCTTCAGATTTAATGCAGGTAGTCTTACAGGAATTTCACAAAAAGGGGAGGAAATGTTGCCGTGTAAATGCTCTTTTCAAAAACAATCAGAACGTAACTCTTCTCATCGATTTAACAAAAGAAGAAGCCACTTTTATCACAAAAGAAATAGAAACTTACCTGAAGCTGAAGGAGAAAAGAAAAAAGAACAATTAAATTATTTAGATAAATTGCTTCTACTTAATTTTCATCTAAAGCCTTATTTTACGCCATTAAAAATTCCTATACCCTTAAATTAAAAGTGTAAGATATTTCGTGTAAAATTACAATGAAATAAAGAGGTTCACACAAAATTTATGACACAGTCAAAAATATTTTATAAGGGAGGTCTTAAATCATGAAAAAAGCCGATTGTTTTTCCGATTACTGGCGGGGAGTTCATGAAAGGCTGGACGAAACAATAGAACTCTTAAAATCCGGCAAAGAACTTCCTCTCAGGAGGCTTACCATAGTAAGCACAACTTCGTGCAACCTGAAATGTAACTACTGTAATGTAATAAAAAGACTGGATGAGAAAATATTATCTGAGGAAAAAGTTCTCTCTGTTATTGATGAAGCAAGAGAGCTCGGTCTCAACAGAGTTCATCTTACAGGGGGAGAATGCACTCTTGTTCCCTGGCTATGTGATGTTATTTCCTATCTCAATTCTTACGGAATAGACACTACAATGACAACAAACGGAACTTCAGGGAAAGCAGAGGAAATAGTAAAAGCCGGCATAGGACAGATTCATCTTTCACTGGATACATACAGAAGAGAGCTGAACGATGAACTGACAGGCACAGAAGGAGCCTATGATAAAGCTATAGATTTTGCCGGGAAATTATCGTCACTCCACAGAAGAGAAAATTTTTCTTTTTATATCCACTGTGTTATTAACAGACATAATTTTATGGATCTTCCCCGGCATATAGATTTTATTTTATCCAGTTTCCATGTCGACGGCGTATATCCCATGCCTGTAAAAAAACAGCCTGACCTTATTATGAAAGAGAAAGACATAGAAAGATATCACACTCAAATACTCCCTGAGATAAAAACTGTTTTAGCAAAATATTATGATGATGCGGAAGAAAATGAAGTTTACCGGACAGTATCAAAAATTTTCGGCGATAATAAAGAAGACTGGCAGAGTTATGGCATGGGAAATTTTCCTCTTTCCATGCGTTATCCCTGTTATCTCTCATTACAGGAATTAACTGTCGGAGCAGACGGTAAAGTATATGACTGTTTACTTGCCTATTATGACGGAGTAAAACCCTCAGGAGATCTCTCATCGGAATCTCTTGAGAAAATCTTTAGAGAAAAGAAACTTTCTGTTGATAATATACCTCTTTATCCTGAATGTGAGACAGGATGCAATACTTTTATGGGACAGTTTAACAGAATTGCCAGTGCCGGCCTTACTGCTCTATGTTAAGAGATAAGGAGGAAATTTTATTAAAGGAGCTTCTTAAAAACTTTCGGTGCAGACCCGGTAGGATCATTATACACAGGGGCAGTAGTTGCCAGAATGAATGTATTTACTGTAAAGAAAAAAAGATAAATACTCCTCCTCTGGATAGTAGTGTTATATCAGACATAATAGAAGATGCACGAGAAACAGGAGCAGAAGTAATAGCCTTTTACGGAGGAGAACCATCCCTTTATGGCGATCTGCCATTTTTTGTAAGAAAAACTGTAAATGCCGGACTTAAAGCTGCGATTACAACAAATGGCAGTTCTCATAATTGTAACAATGAAAGATATATTAAAGAGCTTTTTGAGAATAAATTTATCAGACTGACTCTGTCAGTGAACTCTGTAAATCATGAAATGTCTGACAGGATAGCGGGAAGAGATGGACATTTCATGAGACAGTGCCGTTTTCTGGAGTCAGTGAAGGGATTGATCACGGGAGAAACAGAATTTTTTGTAAATATAACTGTAATGAGAGACAATTACAGGGAATTACCTTCTATATTTTCTTTTCTCAATAACTATGACTTTATAAAAGACATATTCTTACTGCCTGTAAAATCTGTTCCAGAAAGATTTCTTACTGTAGATATGATTGAAGATTATAAAATAAATATAGTGGCTGAACTGTTAGAGATGGGAAAAAAAACAGGAGCAAAAAAATACAAAAATTTTTTTCGCGATGTAAGTAATTTATTCGGCACTTCACATAAGGACTCTATAAAAGCCTCTCAGGGTCTATACAGTCATGGTAATTTAAAAGACATATGTGCCGCATCGGCGGGAGAAATTTTTATTGCATCTGACAATAAAAACCCCGGAGAAATCAGATACTATCCCTGCTGCAGAAGCTATCTTGCAGGTATAAGTTTATTTAACAGAAGTTTTAACTACAGTGAAATGAATCTGAAAAAATTTATGGAATATTTCAATCCTTCAGTTCATGGCATCAGACCGGAAAAACATATATTCTGCCGGACAGAGTGTAATAAATATATATCTGATTTCAACAGCAGATTTACAGAACTTTTCCGACATAATATTTCTTGATTTTTCCCTGTATGTTAACTATAATTTAATTACTTACCTGACAGTAAGCATTTAATAAACGTTTTCCTCCCGTCACGCGTCACGCGTCACGAGAGTATATATCTCAGTAAACAACAGGAGGTTTTTATGAAACTATCATTTATCCGGTTAATGATTTTTATAGTAAGTACTGTTATTCTTTTCACCGGCTGTCAGAAAGAGGAAAACAAAACTTCTTCACCGGGCAGATTAAAGATTGCTCTCATACTTCCCAGCGGGAAAGACGACCTTTCCTGGGCTGAAAGCATGTATGACGGCCTCATGGAAGTTCAGAAAGAGGAAGATATTGAAGTAAGTGTAACTGAAAAACAACCTAACCCTGTAGATGCAGGGACTGCTCTTCGTGACTATGCAAACAGAGGATTCAATATTATCATAGCCCATGGAAGCCAGTATCAGAGCCCCGTATTTGACGTGGCAGACGAATTTCCTGACATAACCTTTGCCTATGGCACAGCTTTCGATACATCTCAAAATGTTTTTGCCTATGATACGCAGGCACAGGACGGAGCTTATCTTTTTGGGATAATTGCGGCAAAACTAACAAAATCAAAGGTCGTAGGCATAGTAGGCCCTGTAAAAGCAGGTGATGCGATAAAATACAATTACGGTTTCCGCCAGGGAGTTTTATCAATGGATAAAACAATTAAAATCCTTGAAACCTATACCGGCTCCTTCGGTGATACGGTAAAGGCAAAGGAAATGGCCATTGCCCATATGGATGCGGGAGCAGATATACTTACCGGAACAGCACAGCAGACAGTTGGTTCCATACAGGCAGTATCAGAGAAAAAAGGAGTCTACTGGTTTTCAAGTGATATGGAGCAGACATCCCTCTCCCCCGACCATATAATAGCCTCACAGGTTTATCAGTGGAAAGAAGTAATTAAATATATCATAGAAAATCACAGGAAAGGTAAACATGGAGGAGAGAGAATAAGTCTGGATCTTACAAACCAGAGGCTTGCCATAGTCTTTAACCCTGCCCTTGACTCCCTCATGACACCGGAAATTAAAAAGATATTTAATGAAAATCTTGAAAAGATAAAAAAAGGAGAAATTAAAGTAGAGGTACCGGGGGAAGGAGAGAAGCGTGAGTAGTGAGTCGTAAAAAGTGAAAAGTGAAGGGATCACGCATTACGAAGCACGCATTATACATTACGCATTACGAACCATCCGTCACGCGTTACATGTCACGAGAACAAAACAGTAAATGCACATAATCAAAAAAAAGGTAAGACATATCCGTGAAAATAGAAACAATAGAAGTGAAAAACATAACAAAAAAATTTCCCGCCGTTATTGCAAATGACAATGTAACAATAACCTTCAGAGGAGGCGAAGTCCATACACTTCTCGGAGAAAACGGCGCAGGGAAATCCACCCTCATGGGAGTTCTCTACGGGAAATACACTGCCGACGAAGGAGAAATTTTAATAAATGGCAAAAAGACTCGTATAAAATCTCCCAAAGATGCCATAGAAGCCGGTATAGGTATGGTGCATCAGCATTTTATGCTTGTGCCGTCACTTACGGTAACGGAAAATATCATACTCAACTACCCTTCAAAAAGAGAGCCTTTTCTTAATTTAAAAGAATCAGAAAAAAAAATTAAAGAGATTTCCGGCGATTACGGCCTTGATATAAATCCGACATCTCCTGTGTGGCAGTTATCCGTAGGAGAACAGCAAAAGGTTGAAATTCTAAAATTACTCTACAGAGACGCAACTTTCCTTATACTGGACGAGCCTACGGCAGTGCTGTCTCCGGGAGAAGTAGAGGCTTTCTTCATTACTCTCAGAAAACTTCTCTCTAAAGGCTATGGAGTCATATTCATAAGTCATAAACTTCAGGAAGTCATGGAAATAAGCGACAGAATAACAGTTTTAAGAAACGGGAAAGTCACTGGAACAACAACACCGAAAGAAAGTAGCAGAAATTCTCTTGCCTCTATGATGGTAGGAAGAGATCTTTTAGAGACGGAAAAGAAAGATAAAAATACAGAAGAAAAGATTGTTCTGTCTGTAGAAAACCTGTCAGTTGAAAATGATATGGGCCTTATGTCGGTAAAAAACATCTCTCTTCAGGTAAAAAAAGGAGAAATTCTCGGTATTGCAGGTGTATCGGGAAACGGTCAGAGAGAATTTTCAGAGGCTCTTGCAGGTCTAAGAAATATAAAAAAAGGAAAAATTACATTAAAAAATATAGATATTACAGGCAAATCTTCCTCTTTTATCATAAAGGCCGGACTGTCTTTTATACCGGAAGAAAGAATGACGTCCGGCATAATAAAAGATTTTTCCGTATGGGAAAATGCTATTTTAAAAAACCATGACTCTCTGAGCAAATGGCATTTTTTAAAATTTAAAAACATAAGAAAATTCGCCGGAAACCTTGTAGAGCAATTTAACATAAAAACCCCCTCTGCAGACACGCCGATAAAGAATCTGTCGGGAGGAAATATCCAGAAATTAATCCTCGCCAGGGAATTATCAGCGAATCCTTCACTTCTGATTGCATCTCATCCTACAAGAGGAGTGGACATAGGAGCAACAGAGTATATTCATAACATAATACTGGAGAAAAGACGGGAAGGAATGGCTGTAATCCTCATTTCAGAAGATATCGATGAAATAAGGGCACTCTCTGACAGAATCGCCGTCATGTATGAAGGAGAGATCATGGGAATAGTGCCACCCTCGGAAGAGATTGAAAAAATCGGACTTATGATGGGCGGAGAAAGAAGAAGTTGAAAATAATATAAATTGCAGTATAATAAAATCAGAGGTGATGTTAGCATGGATATTATAGATGAGATTTTATATAAACTATTATTTCAATGAATTACAGGTAATAATACCACCCGGATCTGTTGATAAAGAGGTAGATATGACAATAGCTGTGCTCGGCAGACCCTGCTCACCTCCAGAAAATATTCTTTTCGGAAGAATTTATAACTTATCTGGAAATATAACAGAGTTTAAAAGAGAAATTATTATAAAATTTTCTGTCTATGAAAAGAATGAATTTACATCTATTTATTCTTATGAAAAATCTGAATGGAAAAAATTATCTTCTGAATACAGAGACTCGCCAGACGGTAAATATTTCCTTGCTGTTAAAACAAAAACACCCGGCATTTATGCGGTTGTTTATAAAGAAATTAACAATCTTAAGCCATCTCCTGTCGGAGAGAAAACAAATAAGAAGCATTGAAGGAAGATGTAAAAAATGAATAATGATAAAAAATCCAATATAAGCACAAATATAGAAAAAATCCTTATAAAGGCATCTCTGGATGAAAAATTCAAAGAAACTCTGTTAAATAAAAGGAACTCCATACTTGATATGGAAGAATTTTCATTAAATAATATTGATAAAATGCTCTTAAGCACCATTTCTTCAGAGAGACTGGAAGATATGATTGAAAAATTCATGAAACATTATATGTCAAGAAGAAATTTCCTTAAAGGTGCCGCAGCATCTGTGGCCTTAATTTCTGGATCTCTCATAGCATCTTCCTGCTGCCCTGTCCCGGTGACTGGAGCAAGACCCGAACCTCCTCTGGTATCGGAAACTGTATTACCAGATGGCAGCACCATAGATTACAGTTACAGCGGATTAAAAATAGTTATTCCGCCGGGAGCAGTAGATAAAAGTATTACTATAAAAATAAGTGTAATCATACCTCCCGGCCCGGCTCCACAGGAAATTATTTTTCTGGGAGAAGTTTACAACATATCGGCGGAAAGTTTCCAAAAAGACATTTCCATAATGTTTCCTGCCACGAATAAAGGTGGGGATATAAAAGCATTTTCCTGGAAAAATTCAAAATGGAAAGAAATATCGCTTCAATTCGAAAGAAAACCGCCTGATCTCTATATACCGGTAATCAAAACAAAAAACGACGGAATTTATACACTGGGTTATAAAATAGATGTTCCCACTGCCACACCCGGAACCAGCCTGGGAGCAAGAGTACAGTAATCAATAGAAAAGGAGTAATTACATTGCACGATATAACAGTTGTAAATCTAAATCTTCTCTATATAAGATATTTTGACACAATAGACAGGGAAAGACATGTCCCATTAGGCCCACTTTATGTTACATCGGCCCTCGAAAAAGCAGGATTTTCAGTTGATTTCAGAGACTATCAAATGGTTTCCGCAGAAGATCCATTTGACAGCAGTGTCATGGCAGATTTCCTGGAGAATCCTGCACCTGTCCTGGGGGTAAGTGCAATGACCAATCTTCTCCCCTTTACAATACTCGCCCTTAAAGAATTTAAAGAACGATACCCTGAAGTAACTGTCATAATGGGAGGGGTTGGCACAAAAGCAATAGAGAAAGAAATACTCTCGTCTTTCCCATGGATTGATATCATAGTAAGAGGAGAAGGAGAGCTGACATCAGTAGAGTTATTGAAAACATTAAAGAACGGCGGAAATCTGAAAGACGTTAAAGGTATCACCTTTCGTGATAATGGCTATATCATAGAAAATCCTGACAGAGAAAGGATTACAGACCTTAATTCCTCTCTGTGGCCTGCTTTTCACAGGATAAATCTTTCAGATTATAAAGGTTATGGCATGGTTACATCAAGAGGATGCCCCTATCCGTGCACATTCTGCAGTGTTGCGCCCATATGGGGTCTTACTCCATATTTCAGAAGCGACGAAAGTATTATCTCTGAAATGAAATATTTACATGATAAATCAGGGGTAAAACTATTTCTCTTTCAGGACGAATTCTTCCTTTCATCTCAAAAAAGAGTTTTGTCTTTCTGCAAATCTTTAAAAGAAGCGGGACTGAATATAAAATGGAAAGCCTTCGGACGTATTGACCTGACAGACAGAATAACAATGGAAGAAATGGCCGGATCCGGGTGTATAGAGATTAGATTCGGCATAGAATCAGGCTCGGACAGAGTGTTGAAACGCACAAAGAAAGGGTTTATTTCTGAAGAATCGGCCAAAGTAATAACGGAAGCAGTTCAGATATTTCCCAGGGTAGATGCCTTTTTCGTGTGGGGATTTCCCTTTGAAGATATGGAAGATTTCTATCAGTCTGTTTTTCAGATGATATCCTTTCGAATGATGGGAGCAAGGATACTTCCTTCACTCCTGTGTCTGCTCCCTCAGACTGAAATATATAAAGAATATAAAGATAGAGCAAAGCTTGAATTTTGTGAAAACCTCTTTCCTGAGTATATGATAACTGGCCATGAAGTAAGTAATTATATAAACATATCAATATCTGAAAAATACAGATATATTTTCGATTTTATAAAAAGCTATCCCAATCTGTTCCCGGGATTTTTCCATATAGATTTAAAAAACAATATATTTCCGAAACTGGAAATTTTAAGACAGTATGGTTTTTACCCGTCTGATCTCAGCAAAGAAACTGACACTGAATCCTGTGGTGCCCATTCACCTGTAATAGGCGTGTAATACAGTCAGGCAAACATATTAAGTTTACCGCCTTTGCCTGTGATTCTGGTTATCTCATTATCTCCTATCTGAGCTGTTTTCGCCTGCATCTCTTTTGTTACCTTATTGATGCTCATGGAAGCGGTAGAAGTTACCGTATCATCCACTTTTATGTTTAATTTCTCCGCATTATCCCCTATCTGAGCTGTTTTCGCCTTCATATTTTTCGTTACTTCATTGATACTCATAGAAGAAGGGGGAGGAGGAGGATCTGATACTTTAATGTTCAACTTCTCTGCATGATTGCCTATCTGAGCCGTTTTTGCCTTCATATTTTTCGTTACTTCGTTGATACTCATAGAAGAAGGCGGAGGCGGAGGATCTGACACTTTAATATTTAACTTCTCTGCATGATTTCCTATATGAGCCGTTTTTTCCTTCATTTCTCTTGTTACTTTATTGATACCCAGAGAAGCAGTAGAATGAAAAACAGGATAACTTCCATTAAGAGACATGGCACCATCAATCATTTTTTAGTAACCTCCTTCGAAGTCATCCCTGACATATCATATTTATAGGTTCATAACTTCCGAATAATTTACTTTCGTAACATGTGACGAAAATACTATTCTAAATTGTTATTACACTATAATATCATCCATGTAATAAATACTATCTTAAATCTATGATCGGCAAAGAGAAGTTAAAATTAATATTGCCGGGGCAGTTAATCACAAATAAGCTTATAGCATCATATCTATAGGTCTTAAGACGTAGTGTCATAACAGGTAAGACTCAAGCAGTATTTTAAAAAATTCTTCTACCATGATAATATTTTTTTCACGACACCTGTATTCACTTCTACTGAAAAGTATTAAATATTTTGCCATTATCTTCAGATTTTCTGCAGGAAAAAGGTATTTTTTTTTAACTTTATGCCGATAATTATAATATAGATATTTGCAAAAATCAGTACTCTAAAAAAACTAAGGAAAGATAAAAGTCACATGGAGGTGACCGGTTATGGATTTATCTATCAATAACAGAACTTCTTTACAGGTTTCATATTTTCAGGAGGTAAAACAGAAATCTTCCCTGGAAATAACGAAAGATAAAGAGAATTTCTCCTACAACCACTCTGTTTCTATTTCTCAGGAAGCAAGATTTTTTGCCAGTATCAACTCTGAAGCATCTCAGGTAAAAATTTCTTTTTCCATGAATATGAAAATGAAAAGAGAAGAAAAAACAGAAGAGTTTTTTGACTGGTCATCAGAAGATCCTGTAATGAAAAAGCTTCTGATGTTACTGGATTATCTATCGGAAATAAAAGGAAAAGACCTTAAAGAGAACTTCCTGAAGCAATTTAAAAGCCTTTCTGACTGTATTAAAAACAGGGACAGCAGTATGTACAGGGTTGAAAAAGATATTACCAGAGCAAGAAGTCTGGAAATGACAGTCAATTTTACTTTTGACATTCAAAGCGGACGGGCAATAGTGCAGGTGGAAGGAGCCATGGCAGATCCTCTTGTACTGGATTTAAATGGTAACGGCATAGAAACAACTACTCTTCAACAGGGAATAAATTTCGACATAAACGGCGACGGAATAGAAGACAAAACAGCTTTTGTAACAGGCGGAGACGGTCTTCTCGCACTTGACAGAAATCATGATGGAAAAATAACGTCTGGCACTGAATTATTCGGTGACCAGAACGGAGCAGAAGACGGTTTTATGGAACTGGCGAAATTTGACAGCAATAATGACTCTATAATAAACAGAAA
>JBEHWP010000160.1:0-10092 GCA_040217665.1 Vulcanimicrobiota bacterium | reverse complement strand
ATCTGCCTTTGTATTTATTATATTTTTTATTTCATTGAGGCCATCAATATCTGCCTTTGTATTTATTATATTTTTTATTTCATTAAGACCATCAACATCTGCCTTTGTGTTTATTATGTTTTTTATTTCATTAACACCATCAACATCTGCCTTTGTATTTATTATATTTCTCACTTCATTGAGATCATCAATATCTGCCTTTGTACTCAATATATGTCTCAGTTCTTTTTCATTTTCTTTGATTTTTTCTATCTCACCTGTATCTGCTTTAAAGGTAAATGCATTTTTTATTTCTTCCACAGTATTTACATATGATTTAGAATATAAAATATCTCTTATTGTTTCTATCTCATAACTGTTTGCCTTACTATTTAATATATGCTTTATTTTATCCACGATATTTCTGTCTATATTGGAACTTAACTCTTTAATTGTATTATGTTCATTTTTTATTAAATGGTTAATTTGTGCTTCACTTTCAGCAGCTAACGTATTTATTGAGTCAGTTAATTCAGTATGTATTTCAGTTATGGAATCGTTAAGGCCCTGAATATATCTGAAGATTCTCGGGAGTCTTATAATAAAAGACAGAACCTCTAAAACTCTTCCTATTACAGGAATTTTAAATATTCTATTAAAAAAATGCCTTTTACCAAGACCAAGTATGGTGACATTTTTTTCTATACCTTCCCGGGAGTATCTTAAATCTTCAATTATTCTGATTTTAGTGGTAAGTCCGCTCTTTAAAAGATGTAAATATCTCTCGAATTCTTCTCTGGAAGGTTCTTTTTTCAGTATAACAATAAAAGAATATTTAATAAAATGTTCATAATTATATTTCAGGAAATCAGAAAGTATATATTTATCTTTATATATATATTCATCTTTTTTTTTAAAGCCCGTTAAAGATATTAAGTCTGACACCGGCAATAAGTTATCCAATTGATTGAGAATTACAATATTATTTTTTTTGCCTTCTTCAGAACAGGCTAAATCATATATTATATCCTGTTTACTTGATATACCGGATTTTAAATTTGCAAGATAATGTGCAAATCCTTTATTGTCAGGTTTTCTCTTCAGGATTTTTCTATAGGCAAGGTTAAGAAATTCTACGTCACTATTTTCCCGGAAATCCGACATTGTATAAACTGTTATACAGGCGTCATCGGAGGATATGTAATTTCTGCCGGATTCTATATTGTTTTTTCTTTTCTGTACCTCTTCTTTGACTTTCTTTAAAATTTCATCAATACTTATTTCTGTAGAATTAGATAAAATATTATGTTCAGACATTATATTTCTCCTATGGTTGAGAAAAGAAGATTGGGAAATTTTATTACATAGAAGGTATTTTGATTAAAGGTTATATGTAGTCCGTCCATAACTCTAACTGCTTAAACAGGCTCCGTGCATATCTTCGTTCACTGTATTCAAGTTTTCTTTCCTTTCGTATTTTTCACATTCTTTAATTTCAAGTTCCGGTATTATACGGCAATAACCGGTAAATTTGAAATCTATGGAAGGAATGACTTTAAATACTACAGCCTGATTTATCCAGTCATAACATTCATTTATATGAGCTTCATACGAATGGGCAGCAACAGTGAGATTGTATATATTGACGCCAAGGTTTAAAGGCAGAACATATATTACCTCATAAATTTTATCTTTTTTGAACGTCCCTGTATTTACATTCATGATAAATGTGTTAGTACCGAATATATCATTCCCGAGCCTGTCTCTTATTAAGATACCCAAAGTAGGATTTTCAATATACTCATTGGCATAGATTTGCATTTTTATTTTTATTTTTTCACCTGAAATAAAAACATCTGTATTTATATCTTTTTCATTACTTATCAGGATATCTTTTATTATTACTTTTTTGTTCCCTGTTCTTTTTCTCAGTTTTTCCTTTTTTTCTGAATTAATTTTATATTCATTGTATTCTTTGTTATCCTTCAGACCAAGGAGAGCATTATAACAATCAAATACCTTATCAGGTAAGCCTTCATCTATTATCTGTCCTCTGTCAAGTAAATAGGCCTGATTACAAAGAGTTTTTACTGCTCCAGGATCATGAGATACAAAGATAAGTGTTTTACCTGTTTCTTTAAATCTCCTTATTCTATTTATACATTTAACCTGAAATGCTGCATCGCCTACGGCCAGTGCTTCATCTACTATAAGTATGTCCGGGTCTACATTAATGGCTACGGCAAATGCAAGTCTTATATACATCCCGCTTGAATAGGTTTTTACCGGCTGCTTTATGAAATCACCTATGTCTGCAAAAGAAATTATAGCTTTAAGCTTCTTATCTATATCTTCTTTTCTATAACCCATAATAGTGCCGTTAAAATATATATTTTCAATACCGGTAAACTCCGGATTAAATCCGGAACCAAGTTCCAGAAGGGCTGATATATTACCGCTGATTTTAACATCTCCTTCAGTGGGCGTCAATATACCTGTTATTACTTTAAGAAGAGTTGATTTTCCTGAACCGTTTTTCCCTATTATTCCCACTGTCGCCCCCTTTTTGACCTCAAAATTTATATCTCTGAGAGCGTAAAACTCGGTGTGATATTTTTTCTTAAAAGGATGAAGAGCTTCTTTGAGTCTATCTAATGGATTATTATATAGCCTATAGGTTTTTGAGAGATTTGTTATTTTTATTACTACAGGCTCTTTGATGCTTTCTGTATTGTTACGTAACATTTCTGACATTTTCTCAATCCCTTTATGGAAAGGCTCAGAATTTAAGTGAGAAGTGAGCAGAAGTGTACTTTCCCGCTCACTATAGTTAGTTTCATAACAATACATGGTTAATGATCTCGTAATGGGTAAAGCATGATGCGTGATGCGAAGGGGGAATAACCCATTACGCATTACGCATCATGCATCACGAATTATTTAAATTCTAATAAGTTATGAAATACACTATAATTATGAATTATTATGAACTTAACTATAAAAAATATCTAACAGGTATTAAACATCTGAGATATTTTTATTCTCATCCTGTTAATATTTTCATTTCTTTCGATAATTTTTTTTATTCTTTCTTCAGACAGTCCTGTTTCAAAGAGAAAACAGATCTCCAGTATGTACAGTAATAGATTTATATATAGCGGCAATTCTCTGTTCTCGATGATTTCCTTTTTTGTTTCCACATAATGAGTATAATAATCTCTTGTATTTTTTATTTTTTTGATAAAATTTTCATATTCTTCCGGAGAAAATAACAGTTTCAGGATGGATTTGTAATCATGCCAGAGTCCCTGTAATCTGTCTTTCAGGGTAGGCTGGTATGAAAGATTCAGATTATCTCTGAATTTCTGTTTTAATTCTTCAGGGATTATATCGAATTTCTCCTGAAGCTCTTCATCTGCCATGTTTTTTAGAAAAACTTTTATAATCTTTTTTAATTTCTGCCTCGGGATAACTTCATAATCTTTCGTTTTCCTGTGATATGCTTCAATAGCCTGCATGAGACTCAAAAACTGGAAATTCTGATACATAGGTACCTGTCTTACTGCAAAATAAAGCTCATAAGAAGGTTTGATTTTGTCTGACATTTTATCCATCCAGTTACATAGATAAGTGCCGAAATTATCAGATACGTCATGAAAGGAAAAGAGCATGTTATTATATAAAAACTGTTTTGACGTATCGAACTTTTTCAGCGGTACAGGATAGATTATTTCTATTTTGTCGAAGCTGTACATTTCCTCTTTATTAACTGTTATGCTGACAGGGTATATGATTGCACCCGTGGCAAGACTCAGAAAATTCTGTATATAAGAAATAAATTCTTTGATTTTTTCAATGGTAAGTAATTCGTGAAAATCCAGTTTTAAACTGTTGCTCTGTTCAAGAGTGATTTTTTTTGTCATATGACATGGAGCAGAGAGGTTGAATTTTATTGTTATGTTGAATTTTTCCGTTTTATAAGCCGGTTCTGACGGGGGATGCATATAGGTTACATCCAGAGCCCTTATCCTCTGGCCTTTTATCTCCCTGTCTATTACGGCAGATCTGAATCCTATAAGATTTATCCATTCCTCCAGATAACTGGTTCTTACCGTTATTGTCTTAAACAGTATATCTTCATTTTTATCGAAATGGACATTTGTAATAATATATTCTACAGAGTAAGTAGATGATGTAAAGGCAGGAGAATTTATATTGAACATGCATTCATGACATTTATATAACGTTACTATTTTTCCGAATACTTCTCCCAGGATTATATCTTCATCATGAAAATTATTATCTTTCCTTCCGGGCGCATTATAAAAAGACCCTGTAAGCTCGAGTATTGCCCCTTCGACAGGATTGAATTTCAGAGTCCCTGCAATATGTTTATCTTTATGGCCGGAAAGCCACCAGATACCGTTCCACTCGAATTCCTGCATAACTATAATATTCTTTCTAAACGTGATGTGTGAGAGGTGGTTTGTAATACGTGATGGGTATTTTCACCGGTATCGGGCGAACACAGTTCGCCCGTACCCTTCACTCTTCACCCTTCACTCTATTCATGTTCTCCCCTTACATCAAACTCCAGTTCCCATTTCCCTTTCCCGTCTCTTTCTACAAACCACAGCTCCAGTGTTCCTACTTCCGTCACATGAGACTGAAGTTTTACAGGTATAAGCTTTCCTTCCTTACCTTCTCCTTCGAGTTCCACGTTAATATTGCTTATTTCCTGAATATCCTTATCTTCCCAGTCTTCAATCATATCTCCTGTCAGGTCTTCTTTTCTTACAGATGAAGAAAGAAAACGAAATTCCACATTTTCTCCTACTGCGAGGCCGAAATCCTGGCCCGGCACATCCAGACTGGTTCCTTCTTCCATACCGCATGGCGCCACACAGAGAGCTTTTATCGGAACAGGTAATCCCGGTATGGCAGGCATTGAAGACTGAAGTCCTATGTAATAGGTGCCTGCCGTGCCGCCTCTTATCCTGATACCGTCCCCTTTTCTTACCATGCCGTAATAGGAAGCTCCGAAGGCAACGGCAAGATCGAGATCTGTCGATTGAAGCAGTTTTACAGGAGAACTTCCTTCTCCTTCAAGCCATGAATTGATACAGCCGAGCAGTCTCTGCTGAAGTATTTCCGAATTGAAGACTCCTCCGTTAAACAGAACTGCCGTCGGGTGGGCAAAAGTCTGTTTTTCTTTCCTGAGTGCCGGATAATCTTTAAGGGATTTTACATGGGCGCTTAAAAACCTTGCAAGATGTTTTGTAATTGCAGGTTCCTGTGCATAGGGAAGCCCCATCTCACGAAGACCTATAGCTGTTTTGCTTTTCGGATGTTCCGACGGTGAGATAAGAGGGAAAAATCCTTCGAGCAGTATTTTTTCCAGGTCACTTCTCTTTAATTCTGTTTTTATGGAGCCTCCTATTAATTTACTTCCCCTTCCCGGTATAATAATAGGACAGGATTCCATTTTTTCTTTTTGAAGTAATTTTTCTTTTGCTGCCCTGCATTCATGACTTAATACCTGGAACTGCCATGAGTCAATACCGGTGCCTTCTTTTTTCAAATTTTCCCTTACAGATGCAGCGAGAGCAAGATCCATGTTGTCTCCGCCGAGAAGTATGTGATCTCCTACAGCTATTCTTTCCAGTGAGAGTTCTCCTTCTGTTTCACCCACTGCTATAAGGCTGAAGTCGGTAGTACCGCCTCCTATGTCGCAGACAAGTATTAAATCTCCTACCTCTACCTGTTCACGCCAGTCGTCTCCCATTTCTGAAAGCCATGAATAAAAAGCCGCCTGCGGTTCTTCCAGTAATGTTACATTGAGTCCCGTTCCTTTTGCCGCTTCTACTGTCAGGTCTCTTGCAACCGGGTCGAAGGAAGCAGGCACGGTAAGAAGTATTTCCTGTTTTTCAAATGTACTTTCCGGGCCTTCAGAGGCAAATTCTTTATTCCATGCATCTTTAATATGTTTTAAATACATGGTCGATGCTTCTACGGGAGAATATTTTTTTACATCGTCAGGGCTTTTCCAGGGGAGAACCTTTGCATGTCTGTCTATATCAGGATTGCAGAGCCATGATTTTACGGATGAAATCATTCTCTGAGGAATTTTTCCTCCATGATTTCTTGCAAATTCTCCTACCGAATAATCCATATCTTTTTCCCAGGGAAGAGCCAGACTTCCTGCCGGTAATTCCACTTCTCCCGGAATGTAAAGAAAAGAGGGAAGAACTGCCCTCAGTTCCAATGTCCCCGGTTGAACAACCTGCGGTATTTCAAAGAGTACATTATCTCCGTATTCTTCATCTCCTCCAGGGAGTTTCATGTATGCTACGGCACAGTTTGTAGTGCCGAGATCTATACCTATTATATATTTAGAATTTTCCATTTTTTTACCTCCTTAAAATTGTGACGCGTAACACGTGACGCGTGATGAGTGATCGGCCGGATAAAGAGGTTCGCCTCTGCTAGATTTCCACCTCTGCCGGTTCTATTATAGAGCCGTCCTGCCCTTCAGGCAGTGGCGGCAGTTTTGTCTTTAAAACCTTCCACCCGTGATGGCGAAGGGTGCCTTTAAAGGGAGGAGAACCTGTCACATTACCTGTCAGTCTTATTTCTGACGGGTTAAATCCTTTCTCTATTGTTACGGATTTCCCTTCTTCTTCCTTTAAAACCTCTTCTATTGTTATATAGTTATCCAGAGCTTTATTGCATTTTTCATGAAGTGTTCTTGCCACTGCTCCGATCTGGCTGTCACTGTATGAATCTATTTTCTCCTGAAGAAAATCCATAAATCTTGCATCTCTCTGAAGTATGGCAAGTATCCTTGTGTCTTCAATCTTATCTTCCTCTATCTGAGGTACTGGTTTTTCAAAAAATTTACTGACATGGTCTGAAAATTTTGCATTCATAATTATCTGAAAAAAACATTTGAATGCAAGTATAAATTTATTCATATTTGGCCTCCTTATAAATTACGAATTCCAAAAACTATTTATTTGTTCTGCAGTTATTTATTATACCGTAATTGTCAAGAGGTTTTTTAGAGCCCGGAGAACATCCATGTTTTAGCTGTGGGATAAGATTAGCGAGTTTATAATAGATTTATTGACCTGAGTATAAGCATGTAATAAAAATCTTCCTCTTTTTATCTCATAGGAAGTGTTTTTTCAACACCGCACATCCTCAGATAAATATATAACTGTCCTCTGTGATGGAGAATGTGGGATAGAACAAAATTCAGATGAAAAATCATATGATCCGTACCAAAAGGGGTTT
This sequence comes from Vulcanimicrobiota bacterium, assembly GCA_040217665.1. Lineage (GTDB taxonomy): Bacteria > Vulcanimicrobiota > SpSt-956 > SpSt-956 > JAKJGF01 > CALARM01. Next base: position 2,817 of record JBEHWP010000160.1, on the reverse strand, counting down.
TTATCTCTCTTAAAAGAAAATCAGACGGTCTGTCTTTTAATACATTCATAGTGTTCTCATGAGTTTTTTTCGCATATTCATACAGGTCATCTACAGTTTTAAAATCTTCGGCACTGCTATTTCTCTGACTGAAATCTTCCATTGTTATTTCGTCTTTTTCTGCCAGTAGTCTTACGAACAGGTTTTCCGCACCGTAAATATGGTGCACCAGTTCTCTTAAAGTGAAACTCTTCTCTGCAGGTTTAAAGTCCAGTTTGTCTGCCGGTATCTCACGTATCAGTTTCAGTGTGACATTTTGAACTGTGTCCCAGTTTGTAAAGAAATGTTTTATAAAATCCATTTGTAGTTCCTCCTATGACAGAATTTATTATATGTAAGCTATTTAAAATTTTATTAAAATTCTTTAAATCCTTTTCAAAAAAATTTTTTTTATGAAACTTTTTGCATTTTCCTCAGGTAGTGTTATTATGATATAAATAAAAATTATCAGGAGGTTTTATATATGATTAAATTCATCTTTTTATTCTTCAGTTTTTTTATGTTTTTTGTTATGTATTCACGTCAATCTGCTATGGCAGAAGAAATTCTTTCGCCTGAGACAAAACTCATTCCCAGAGAAATACTTTTCGGAAACCCTGAAAAAGCATCTCCGAAAATTTCACCTGACGGACACTGTATAGCCTATCTTGCACCTGTAAACAAAATATTGAATATACGGGTTAAAACTATCGGGACGGAAGATGACAGAGTGGTAACAGATGATAAAAAAAGAAGTATTCTGAGCTATTTCTGGGCTTTTGACAGCAGGCATATTTTATACATCCAGGATACGGCAGGTAATGAAAACTATAATCTTTATTCTGTAGATCTTAAAACAGGAGAAATAAAAAACTTGACTCCTTTTGAAGATGTTCAGGTAAGAATTCTGGCGGTAGATAAACATTTCCCCGATGAAATACTGATAACCATGAATAAAGAAAACAAAGAACTTCATGATGTATACAGGCTTACTCTCTCTACAGGTAAACTTGATATGGTTGTAAAAAACCCCGGCCATGTGACACGATGGGTCGAAGATGCCGATTTTAAGGTCCGTGTGGCCGAACAAAATAATGATGACGGAAGTGCTGACATACTGTTAAGAAAAGATGAAAATTCTTCATGGGAAAAAATATTTTCCTGGAATGCCGAAGATAACTCTATGAGCGGTGTGAAAGGTTTTTCGAAAGACGGAGAATATCTCTATCTGACAGACAGCAGAGATTATAATGCAGCCCGTCTTGTGAAATTAAATATAAAAACAGGCAAAACAGAAGTAATGGCTGAAGATCCTGAATATGATGTGAACCGTCTCCTGATAGATCAGGATACCTATGAAATACAGGCTCTGTCTTTTTATAAAGCCAGGGAGGAATGGGTTGTTCTGGATGAAAAGATAAAATCTGATTTTGAAGCAATTAAAAAACTTCATGCCGGTGATTTTACCATAGGTTCAAGAGATAGAAATGACAGAATATGGATAGTATCTTTTGTCAGTGATATAGAACCTGTTTCGTATTATATATACGACCGTATCACAAAAAAAGGGACCTTTCTTTTTGATACTCAACCTGCTCTGAAGTCTTACACTCTCGCCCCTCTGGAACCTGTATCTTTTATGTCACGGGACGGTCTGACCATTCATGGTTATATTACTTTCCCTCCGGGAAAGGAAAGAAAGAATTTGCCTCTTGTATTATCTGTCCATGGAGGGCCCAGACACCGTGATAAATGGGGTTATATTCCTGAAGCCCAGTGGTTTGCAAACCGGGGCTATGCGTGTCTTAAGATTAATTTTCGCGGCTCTACGGGATATGGAAAGGATTTTTTACATAAAGGTGACAGGCAGTGGGGGAATAATATGCATAATGACCTGGTAGACGGCGTAAACTGGGCAATAAAAGAAGGAATTGCCAGTCCGGAAAAGATTGCCATATACGGCGGTTCTTACGGAGGTTATGCCGCTCTTGCAGGTGCAACCTTTACACCTGAGCTTTTCTGCTGTGCCGTAGATATGTTCGGCCCCAGTAATCTTATAACACTTGCAAAATCTATGCCTCCTTACTGGAAACCGGCAAGAGCTCAGATGGTTCAGATGATGGGAGATGTTGATAAGGAAGAAGATTTTCTGAAATCCCGTTCTCCTCTGTTCAGTGTGGAAAATATCAAAATCCCCATGCTGATTGCCCAGGGTGCGAATGATCCGAGAGTCAAACAGGCAGAGTCGGAACAGATTGTAGAAGCTATGAAAAAAAGAGGCATATATTATGAATATGTTCTCTTTCCTGACGAAGGGCATGGATTTCTAAAAGAAGAAAACAGACTGAAATTTTATGAGATTGCAGAGAAATTTCTGTCGAGATATTTAGGCGGAACATGTGAGTAATTTCTGTTGTCTGTAAATAACGGAGATTGTAATAAAATGATTGACTGTCATGACAAAAACTGTAATATGGCAGAAGAAGACGAAAAATTTGTAAAGAAAGTACTTAAAGGTGATAAAAAATCCTTTGAAATACTTGTCAATTCTTACAGTAAACCTGTTATGTCACTGATTTTCAAAATGACAGGAGATTATGATATAAGTCTTGATCTTGCTCAGGAAACTTTTCTGAAATCCTGGAAATACCTGAAATCTTACAGAGAAGGAATGAAATTTTCTTCGTGGCTCTTTAAGATTGCCGCCAACGTGGTAAAAGATTATAAGTTGAAATATAAGAGAAACCTGTCCTGTGAAAATTTTTTAGAACAACCGGTATATAACGAAAATCCTGAAGG